>QKDP01000353.1 GCA_003252055.1 Desulfobacter postgatei
ATCTCCCAGTTCATTGTCCGTAAGAAACACAAATGTTTTCCCATTTTCTGTAAACCTATATCCCATGCTGTCCTGGCAATGGGACGTGGAAATGGTTTCAATATCCAGGCTGCCAATGGAAAAACGGTTGTTCAAGGATGAATCAAACCGGATATCGGCGTTGTAAGTCCCTAACCTCACGGGGAAAAAAGGCATGCACATAATCCGGTCAATAACCTGGCTTGTGGTCAGTCCCCCAAAGATACGATCCTGGATGTGGACCGTTGTGTCCGCATAAAGCAGGGGATGAAAAAGGGGCAGGCCAAGGATGTGATCCCAGTGGGTATGGGTCAAAAGCAGATAGCACGTTTTAATTTTTTTTTGGACCAGAAGCTTTCCAAGCCTGCGGATACCGGTACCCGCGTCAATGATGACAACTTCACCGGAATCAGCCTGGATCTCAAAACAGGTGGTATCGCCGCCGTACCTGGTATATTGCTGCCCTGATACGCAGACTGATCCCCTGGATCCCCAACATTTTATTCGCATGCGTCTTTTGTATTCATCAGTTAAACATTCACCTTCCAGGACCAGCATGTTACGGTTCATATGAAACCCGGCCAAAGTCAAGACTGTTTTAGCAGAAAAATAACCATATTTAAACCTTGTGATATTAATAAATTCCAGAGTATAAATTATTTTTAAAAAAAATTGAAAACATCAAACTTTATATACTACATATACCATGCTTTTCGTTAGTTGGCATGTATTGTTGAGCACAACACATGCCTATATCAACCATAAACAGTTTTAAAGAGGGGATAATAATATGGCACAGGCAATCGCAGACAGACGCGATGTCGACTTTGTATTGCATGAACAAATCGGAACGGTTGATCATGAGTCATTTGAGGAATTCAATAAAAAGACCATCGACCTGATTGTCTCGGAGGCAAGAACCCTTGCCATTAAGGAAATCCTGCCCACATTCAAGGACGGGGATGAGATCGGCTGCACCCTTGAGAACGGTAAAGTGACCACGCCTGAATCCTTTAAACGGGCCTGGAAGCTGTTCTGCGAAGGTGAATGGCTGGCCATGTGTGATGATCCGGACGTGGGGGGTCAGGGCATGCCTAAGACCGTAGGGTGCGCAGCCCTGGAATACATGGTGGGCGCCAACTCCGCCTTTATGCTCTATTACGGCATGACCCACGGCGCAGCCAAACTGGTGGAAGCCTTTGGCGATGAAGCCCAGAAAAAACTTTACATGAAAAAAATGTTTGCAGGGCAGTGGGGTGGCACCATGCTTCTGACGGAACCCGAGGCCGGTTCTGACGTGGGGGCCTTGACCACCACAGCCACCCTGAACGATGACGGCACCTACGCCATCCAGGGCACAAAGATTTTCATCTCTGCCGGCGAACACGATCTTTGTGAGAATATCATCCATCCGGTCCTTGCCCGTATTGAGGGTGCACCTGCCGGTACCCGGGGCATCTCTTTGTTTCTTGTACCCAAATACCTGGTCAATGAAGACGGATCCATGGGAGAGTTTAACAATGTAGCGTGCACGGGCATCGAAGAAAAGATGGGCATTCACGGCAACGCCACCTGTACCCTGTCTTTGGGCGACAAGGGGCCTTGTATCGGCACCCTTCTCGGCGAAGAAAACAAGGGCATGCCCGAAATGTTTCAAATGATGAACGAATCCCGGGCCTTTGTGGGTATTCAGGGTTTTGCCGTGGCGTCCGCCGCTTATATGAACGCCCTTGATTATGCCAGAACCAGGGTCCAGGGCCGGCATCTTACAGCGGGCAAGGATGCCGCAGCCAAAAGCGTAACCATCATCAACCACCCGGATGTGAAACGCCAGCTGTTAAACATGAAGGTGTACACCGAAGGCATGCGCTCCCTGCACTATTACTATGCCAAATGCGAGGACATTGTTCACACCACGGATGATGAGGTATTAAAGGCCAATACCGCCGCGTTAATTGAGGTGCTCACCCCCATTGTCAAAGGCTATATCACGGACAAGGCCCTTGAGGTCTGCTCCCACGGTGTCCAGGTTTACGGCGGATACGGATACTGCAAGGAATTTCCGGCAGAGCAGCTCATGCGCGATTCCAGAATCTTCATGATTTACGAAGGCACCAACGGCATCCAGGCCATGGATCTTCTGGGCCGCAAGCTGGCCATGAACAAGGGCCAGAGTTTTACCTATTTTCTGGACCAGATCAGAAAAACCATACACGAGGCCCTACTAATTGATGGCCTTTCAGCGCTTGCCGAAAAGGTGGAACTTGCCCTGGACCGGTATGACGTCGTTGCCCATGAGATCGGTGCAAGGGCAAGGTCTGAAAAAGCACTTAATGCCTATGCCTTTGCCCATCCCTTCCTGGATATCACAGGGGATATGGCCTTTGCCTGGATGCATCTGTGGCGTGCCTGCATTGCTGCGCCCAAACTTATAAAAAAAGTGGGCTCACTTGATCCAGAAGCTGTGGCTGCCAAGGCTGCCAAAAATAAAGATGCTGCTTTTTATGCAGGACAGATGGCGTCGGCCAGATTTTTTATTAATACCCTTTTGCCCGGATCTTATGGTAAAATGGATGCCATTCTTGAAGGGGATACTTGTGTGGAAGAGATACTGGACGTCTCCTTTGGCTCAAAATAGTGCCATATGAAAACGGTTTCTTTTGCCCAATTTCTTCGTTGGCTTTAAATTTTAATCCTCGGAATACTTGGAGTATGCCTGTGGTTAAAATTTAAAGCCGCCTTGAACTTGAACAAAATAAATCCGTTTTCGGTATATTGCAGCGGGATCGTTTAAGTGACCCATGATGGTCCCGGGACTTTTTCCGGGACCTGTTTACTTGTTTAAAAAAATGGAGGAAAAGAACATGCTTGAAACCATAAAAAAAAGTCTGCTCACCGGCGTGGGTATGGCGCTACGCTCCAAAAAAGAAATAGAGGCCTTTGCCAAAGAGTTTGCCGAACAGTCTGAGATGAACCAGAAAGAGGCAACGGATTTTTTAGAAGAGTGTAAAAAACGGTACGATGACGCAAAATCCAGCCTTGATGAAAAAATTGAAGCGATTGTGGAATCGGTGCTCAAACGCCTGGATCTACCCACCCGTGGGGATATTGACGCCCTGAATGCACGGATTGACGAGTTGTCTAAAAAAATTGAAAAGGATGCCTGAAACCCAGGCCTTTTGCCCTGACCATGCTCAGTTTTACGACCATTTCCAATGTCACTAAACGATACCGGCATTTGGTCCGTTACCAACAGATCATCGGCATTATTTTCAAATATGGGTTTGAGAATATTCTTGATGCCATGGGGATTGATCATTATCTCGATAAAATTTCGTTCTCAAAACCCCATGAGAAACTGTCCAGGAATCAGCGGATCAGGATGGTGTTGGAGGAACTTGGGCCCACCTTCATTAAAATGGGTCAGGTATTATCCTCACGGCCCGATCTGATCCCCCTGGACCTGACCCGGGAGCTTACCAGACTCCAGGACAAAGTGCCGTCCTTTCCGTTTGAACAGGTCCGACAAATTATCCTTGCAGAGTTCGGCAAGCCCATCAGTGAAGTGTTCCATTCCTTTGAGGATGCTCCTTTTGCTTCGGCCTCCATCGGACAGGTCCACCGGGCAGAACTGTCGCCAAACGAACAGGTGGCGGTAAAAATTCAGCGCCCCGGTATCCGCAAAACAGTTGAAGTGGATCTTGAAATCATCCACTACCTGGCCCAGGTCATGGAAAAGAACCTGGAGGACATCGCCATTTTCAGACCTGTGAAAATTGTTGAAGAGTTTGCAGCCTCCCTGGAAAAGGAGCTGGACTATACGATTGAAGCAGCCAGCATGGAGCAGATGGCAGACCAGTTTGCCGGCGATTCATCTATTCACATCCCTGAAGTGTACCGGTCCCATTCCACACAACGGGTGTTGAGCATGGAATATATCAAAGGGATTAAGGCGGATGACATCGACGCCATTGACCGGGCAGGCCTTGACAGGAAAAAAATTACGCGCAGGGGGGCTGATTTCATCATGCGTCAAGTGTTTGAGTTTGGCTTTTTCCATGCCGACCCCCACCCGGGTAATATATTTATCCTGGAAGACATGCGCATCTGTGTGATTGATTTCGGCATGACCGGATTTGTGAGTCTGGGCACAAGAGAGCTGTTTATTGATCTGCTCCAGGCACTGGCCTCAAAAAACAATCAGAACTCCACACGTATTGTTTGCCGCTTGACCGAGGCCCACGCGCAGGTCAATATGGCGGCCCTGGAAAAGGACATTTCACAGTTTTCTGCTATTTACCTGTCTAAAAAACTAAAAGAGATCAACCCCAGCAGGATGGTTCACCAGTTTCTTGAACTCTGCGCCCGGCACGGATTAAGAATCCCCCCGGACCTTTTTTTAATGATAAAGGCGTTTATCAGTATCGAGGGGGTGGCCCGCAGCCTGGATCCGGAGTTTGATATGTTGGGTCACGCCCGACCCTACGTCAGGGCAGCCACCTTGCGCAAATACTCTGTATCGCGCGTTTCCCGGGAATTTACCAGCATTGCCAGGGATACATTCTCTTTGTTGCAGACCCTGCCCTTGGACACAAGCCAGATTATTACACAGATCAAACAGGGTAAAATAAAGACCACCATTAAAATAGAAGGGATAGAGCGCCTGATGATGACCCAGGACCAGACATCCAACAGAATATCCTTTGCCATTATCATCGCCGCGCTGATCCTGGGCTCAGCCATTGTACTCAACTCCCGTATTCCGCCCATGATTTTCGGGGTCTCCATCATCGGGATTGCCGGATTCATTGCTGCTGCCGTCCTTGGTTTTTGGCTATTGGTGGCCATTATTCGCAGAGGGCGACTTTAACATCGTTTTAATTACCTTATATGGGCATGGACCATGGACCTTATATGGGCTTGGGCCTTGAACCTGCGCGTAATCATTTCAATAATCTCTTCAGCACTGGTCTCTATGGGCTTATTGCTCACATTGATCATGGAAAAGCCTTTGGTAATATAATATTTCTGGGCGTGCTCAATCTCCTTTTCAATTTCCTCCTTGCCGGAATAGGCATAGATATCCTTTGCCCCCAGAGTCTCCTGGCGCATCCTCCTGTGTGCCTGCAACTGTTCCGGGTTGATGTTCAGTGCAAAAACCCGGCGCCGGTCCACAAGATCCAGGCTCTGGGGCATGGGAACGCCCGGGACAAAAGGGATATTGGCCACTTTCCACCCCAAAACGCTCATGTACATGGATAAAGGTGTTTTCCCGGCCCTGGACAGTCCTATCAATACAATTTCGGCTTCAGTTAAACTCTCCGGATTCAAACCGTCATCATGGGCCAGGGCAAAATCAATGGCAGACACCTGTTCTAAGTTCACCAGGTGAATCTCCCGATAAAGCCCCGGGGTTTCCAGAGGCTTACAGTTAAGAAAGGTTTCTATTTTTGAAATGATGGGGCCCATCAGATCAATTGTGACAATATGATTTTCCATGCCCTGGCGCGTGAGATACCTGCGAAGGTTTGAATCAACAAGGGTATGAACAATAAGACTTTCAATATCTTTGACCTTATCGATGAGATCATCAACCTGGCTTTCCGTACGTATCCTGGGGACTTTTACAACAGTGATATCGTAATCAGGAAACTGTACAAGGGTGGATTCCACAAGATGAAAGGCGTTGAGGCCCTCGCCGCAGGAAGCGATGTATATCATCTGGAATTTGCTGGACCCAAGCAACTCTTTCATAAAATAAGGCCTTTATCCTGTCAGGGGTTTAAGTTATAAAACACCCATACATAAACCTGAAGCAAGAGTCAAATAAATATTATGGAACACCAGGACGGCGACCATTACCTATCAAGTTGCCTTGCGGTTCAGCACTTTGTCAACCGACTTTTTTCTTCGCCGCTGTTTCTGCTTTTTCAGCCGGGCTAATTTTTGGGCTTTGGCATCGGGCATCCCGGATTGCTGCTGTTCAATTTTTTCCACCAGGCACCGCAGGGCCATAAATCGATTTAGATGCTGGGATCTGTGTTTCCCGAATTTTACACTTACTTGGGTGGGCAGATGGGTCAAAAATACGGCAGAGGAAGATTTATTGACCTTTTGGCCGCCACGGCCCGAGGATTTTATAAATTTTTCCCGGATATCTTTTTTATGAATTCCCAAATGATCCATTTTCTTTTCAAGGGCTCTTATTTTTTCTATATCAGGACCGGGCATCGGGATTCCAGCAGCTTTGTATCTGTAACGGCTGTCTTTTAATCTTCTTTTGACGGGAAAAATTTAAGATCTGTTGGACCAATTCTTTTGCCTGAAGGACACTTTCATATATATAAAAATTTAACTATTTGACAAGTAATTTTTCACATAATTGCGAATCTAAGCAATTTAGGGATTCGGTAAAAGATTGATATAATCATAATGAATGGTATATAATATTAGTTTTGGTTGCGACCTAACAAAATAAACGGAGGTTAAGACGTTGTACTCAAAAATTGTAATTTTAGATTTTCCGGCGCAATCGGCCCAAAGGCCCATTGTCTGGCAGCTGGTTAAAAAATATGACCTGATGTTTAATATCCTGAAGGCACGAATATCTTCAAAAAGTGAAGGTCATATGGTGCTTGAAATCTCTTCTGCCGGGAAAGCTGCGTTTAACAAGGGGATTGCTTATTTAAAGGAACAGGGGGTCCGTGTATCCACGCCCGAACATAAAATTTACAAGGATGAAGAGATATGCACCCATTGCGGCGCATGTACCGCAGTCTGCCCCACAGGCGCCCTGTACATCAAACGCCCTGAAATGGAAGTGATATTTGACCGGGAAAAATGCAGTCTGTGTGAGCGCTGTCTTTTAACCTGCCCCACCCGGGCCATGGGTCTGTTCAGTGAGGATTTAAAAGAAACTGCCTGATGTCTGATTCACCGATTGTGGCCGTAGCCCTGAGCGGCGGAATAGATTCCCTGGTAGCAGGGTGTCTTATCAAACAGCGTTTTAAAAAGGTTTTTGGCATTCATTTCACCACCGGCTATGAAAAGGGTATGGCAGACGTATCTGCCCTGGCATCTGTTTTTGGGTTTCCCGTGCACACCATAGACCTGTCCCGGGAATTTGAAGCCAGGGTGGTTGATTATTTTGTGTCTACCTACATGGACGGAAAAACACCTAATCCGTGCCTTGTCTGCAACATGCAGATAAAATTCAAGGCGTTGTTTGACCATGCGCGAAAGCTTGGAGCGGATCTGATGGCAACCGGCCATTATGCAACGGTGGTTAACAGGTATACCCCTGACAGAAAAGAGATTGAACAGGCATGGCTTGAAAGGGGTGCTGACCTTAATAAAGACCAGTCCTATTTTCTATCCATGCTTTCCCCTGAAATTTTAGACAGATTGGTGTTTCCCCTGGCCGGTTTTACCAAAAGCCAGGTCCGGGAATTTGCCGGTAAGCACAACCTTGAACCGGTAGTACCGGGTGAAAGTCAGGATATCTGCTTTCTTCCGGATAAAAATTACGGGGCATTCATTAAGTCCAAAACCGGAATTCACCCTAAGCCCGGGCCGGTGGTTGACAGCCAGGGCAGGATCGTGGGATCCCATCAGGGGCTTCACAAATTTACGGTCGGCCAGCGCAGGGGGATTAATATCCCGGGCCCTGCACCCTATTATGTAAAAAAAATTGATATGAACACCAATACCCTTCATGTCTGTTTTAAATCAGATCTTTCCCAAAAACAGATGAAGGTTGAACAGATGATCTGGAATTACCCTGAAAAAAAAGACATCAGGAACCTGACCGTTCAGATCCGGTACGGCCACAACGCCGCCCCTGCCTGCCTTGACTGGGATGAAACACTTGGCATTGTAACATTTGACACGCCTCAAAATGCGGTAACGCCTGGACAGGCAGCCGTTTTTTATCTGGGAAACCGTGTATTAGGTGCAGGCCTGATTTCAGTAATCCAATGAAGAAAAAAACATTTTATATCGAAAGCCTTGGCTGTAAAGTCAATCAATATGAATCAGACGGCATTGCAGCCCAGCTTGAAACCCATGGTTTTTCAAGGGCGCGTAAAGGCCGCCCCGCTGATATTTGTATTGTCAACACCTGTGCAGTGACCTCCAGGGCCGGCATGCAGTCCCGCCAGGAAACCAGAAAACTGATCCGTGAACACCCCGATGCAACCATAATTGTCACCGGATGTCATGCACAGACAGATCCGGAACAGTTCAGAAAAATTTCAGGGGTGGATTTCATTGTCTGCCACCAGGATAAAAATCTGATCCCGGCATTTCTCACCCGGGAACCGCCTGAAAAAAATTTGTTTGAATTCAGAAAACCTGAATACGGCAAAGGGGCATGCTTTTTGGGATTTGACCGGCCAGTATCCGGCAAAATGACCCGGGCTTATCTAAAAATCCAGGACGGATGCAATCAGTTCTGCAACTATTGCATTATCCCCTATGCCAGGGGTACATCCGTATCCATGCCTTTTGACCAGGTCATGGCCCATGTTTCAGGCTTAAACAGGCAGGGATTCAAAGAGGTGATTCTGACAGGCATTAACACAGGGTTGTATGGTCTTGATTTAAAGCCTGAAACCTCTTTGACACAACTTGTAAAAGCCCTTGATGAAACACAGCTGGTGGATCAGATAAGGATTTCCTCCATTGAGCCCAATGAAATAACGGATGATCTCATTCATATGGCGCGTCCCGGCCATATTTTGTGCGATCATTTCCATATCCCTCTCCAGGCAGGGGACAATGGGGTGCTGTCCCGTATGAAGCGGCCTTATTCAGTTGAACAGTTTTCACAAATCATCCACAGCATCCATGAAACCTTGCCCCATGCCGGTATTGGCCTTGATGTCATCATGGGCTTTCCCGGTGAAACAGACAAAGCGTTTGAAAATACATACAAGCTTGTGGCGGGCCTGCCCGTATCCTACCTTCATGTATTCCCCTATTCACCAAGAAAAGGGACCCCGGCATGGCATTTCACCCCAAAAGTGCCGTCGGATACGGCAAAAAAAAGAGCGGCACTGATGCGCGAGCTTGGCGAGCAGAAACGTCAAAATTTTCTCAAGTCAAACCAGGGCCGAATACTTAAAGGCCTGATCCAGAATCAACGGGACCGGCGCACAGGCATGCTTAAGGCGGTCACCACCAACTACCTGACCGTTCTTATTCAGAATGAAAAGGACACGCGCGGCAACCCGGACAGTCTTCAAGGAAAAATCGTTAATCTTAAATATGATCAATGCAGCAACGCCGGCCACCTTGTCGGCAGCATTGTTCCCTGACACCTATACGTCATCGTGCTCTTAGAGCCTGTTTGGTAATTAGGGGATCGAAGCGAAATCTCATGAAAATGAGAACCAATTTTTACAAATTTTCAGTGGTGTCCGGTTAGGTTTTTGCTTGCGCGTTGATTAAAATTTTTTGATCTTTGACAATATTGTCCCTGTTTAAGTCTGGAGAAGTATCCTCGTCGTGCCCGACCAGGTCATTTAAGATGGCGATTCGCAACTGTCGAACCCTTTTAATAGAGACCTTCTCATTAAACTCAT
>QKDP01000085.1 GCA_003252055.1 Desulfobacter postgatei
GGCGGACTGGAAATGAAGTACGGCATTGAAATGGCTGCCCAGGAAAAAGGAACGGTTCTTGGAAAACCCATTAAGCTGCTGGTTGAAGACACCCAGGTGAAACCGCCCATTGCGGTTTCAAAGGCGGAAAAACTGGTTTACAAAGATGACTGCAAGGCATTGATCGGAGTTTTATCCAGTGGCGTGGGCCTTGCCCTTGCCAAAAACATTGACAAGCTGAATGTGCCCCTTTTAAGCACCCATGTCATGACCACTAAATTTTATGGTCTGCACCCCATGGTTTTCAGATCCGGACAGTTGGCCAATGACCAGACAGCCGTGGGCAATGTCAAGGGAATCCTGGCACGGCCCGACCTGAAAGACCGAACCTATTACGTCCTTGTCCACGATTATTCCTGGGGACATGATGCCGGGGAAAGATTTATCGCACTGGCCAAAAAGAACGGTATTAAAATTTATAACGAAAAATATGACAAAGCCCCCATCAAGACAAAGGACTGGTCATTTATATCAGTAAGATCAAGGCGTCCGGAGCAGATGGCGTATACATGGCATTTATCACCAACGTGATTCCGGTTTTTGCCAAACAGGCCTCTGATTTCGGCCTCCAGGGCAAAGTGAAACTGATTTCCGCGGCAGCCCCCGGCCCCCTGGAACTGGCAGCCGGCGGAGCGGCCTGCCACGGTATTTTCGGTGTATCGGACTGGTCCTGGGATGTCAACAACCCGACCTCTGACGACTGGGAGATGCGGTTCTGGAACACATATAAAACCATCCCCTCCGATGCGGCCGTTCACAGCTACGTGGGGGCTATGAACCTGTTTAACGCCATTGACAAAGCCGGGAGTACGGATGCCAAGGCAATTGCGGCAGCCCTCAAGGGGATCAGTTACGACGGCCCCTACGGCACAGTCCGAATTTCCGCAAAAGACAACTGCATGCGCAATGATGCCGTTCTGACGGAAACCATGGCCGCACCGGACAATCCTTTTGGTGCCAAGGTATATATGAAAGTGCTGCATACATTCCCGGCAGCCGAGCTTGGCCCTCCTGAGTAGGCGAATGACGATACAAAGGACTTTCGACAGGTTGTTACGGGATAGATAATTTTTTTAAATTATGAGCGGAACACTAGGTATTATAGTCGATCTTACATTGAACAGCCTTGTTCTTGGCGGCGTGTTTCTCATAGTAGCCATCGGTTTGAACATTATTTACGGGCTGAGCCGGATAATGAATATGGCCCACGGCGCCTTGTACGCCGTGGGCGCCTACGCAGGTTTCACACTTGTGGCATCGGGGTTGAACTTTTTTGCCGCACTTTTGATTGCTCCCCTCATCGTGGGGGGGATCGGGCTGATCATCGAACGGACCATTATTGCCCCCATGCGGAAAAGATCCATGGTATATACCTTGATCCTGACCTATGGACTGATGTTTTTTCTTGACGGCTCAATCAAGTACATCTGGGGAAACGAACCCCGTTTCATCAAGCTGCCGGAATTCATGCAGGGCACCCTGCCCATACTCGGTACGGACTACCCGGTTTTCAGGCTGATGACCCTGCTGCTGATTATACTCATCATGGGCGCTTTAATGCTGTTTTTAAACAAGACCAAAGTCGGCATCATACTCAAGGCATCGAGCACAATCCCCGAAATGGTCTCTTGTCTTGGCGTGGACATGCGCTACGTCCATATAGGTGCATTTGTTCTTGGATGCGTCATGGCGGGCCTTGCAGGGATTATTGCAGGCCCGTTGACCACCATTGACCCGCTGATGGGCGGGGAAATGCTGATCAGTTCTTTTGTGGTCATTGTTATCGGCGGTCTTGGAAGCCTTCGCGGCGCAGTCTTTGCAGCGCTGTTGATCGGTGCTGTTCAGACGCTGGCTGAATTTTTTATCACAGACCTGGCCATGGTAATCGTTTACATCCTCATGGCGGTGATCCTTGCCTTCATGCCCCGGGGTCTCCTTGGAGAGGGAAAGTTTGAATGACGCATCGTACAACCGCCATACCCGGCATCAGATCAGGGTTTCATCCCGTTAAAATTGTTTTTATTATTATCCTGCTTTCCGGCCTGGCCGTGTTTCCTTTTGTCTCCGGCAACCGGTTTTACATCAGCCTGATCACTGAAATGATGATATACGGGTTGTTGGCCATGAGCCTGGACGTGCTTTTAGGCTATACTGGCTTGTTGTCGTTCATGCACAACGCCTATCTTGGCATCAGTGCCTATGTGGTGGGACTGTTTTTAATCCATGTATCCCCGGCATCCTTCTGGCTGGCCTGTCTGGCCGGCATTGCCTTTACCTGTGTTGTGGCCCTGCCCGTGGGGTGGGTCCAGGTCAGGACCGGGGGGCTGACCTTTGCCTTGCTGACCCTGGCCTTCGGCATGATGTTTCATACCATTGTATGGAAATGGTATGATGTGACCGGCGGGGATGACGGATTAATGGGCATGCCCAATCCCGATATCAGCCTGTTCGGCATCACCATCGGAAATTCCGGGGACCCGCTGGTGATTTACATGTTCACACTGGTCATTGTCGCCTTGTGTTTTTTCCTCACCCGGAGAATCATCAATTCACCTTTTGGCGCAGTTCTTGAGGCCATTCGCGAGAATGAGAGCCGGGCCGCTTTTATCGGTATCAATGTTAGAAAATACAAACTGCTGGGCTGGCTGCTGGCCTGTCTGCTCGCCGGTATTGCAGGGGCCTTATTTATCCTGCATAAAGGCTATATAGGCCCGTCCACCATGAGTGCCTTTGCCGGGGCCGGTGTTCTTATGATGGTCCTTTTAGGCGGCATGGGGTCACTTTGGGGTCCTCTGGCCGGTGCAGCCATCTTTATTTATATCCAGGATTATATCAGTACGATGACAGAGCATTGGGAAGTTTTTCTCGGGCTTGTGGTCATTTTTCTTGTCTTGTTTCTGCCGACCGGATTTGCCGGCCTGACGGATCATATCAGACGAATGAGAAAGGAGTAACGATGAGGGGATTACTTTGTACACAGAATTTATGCTGTCAATTCGGCGGCGTAATGGCAACCAACGATGTTTGTTTCAGTGTTGACCACAATGGATTAACCTCGATTATCGGTCCCAACGGTGCCGGGAAGACCACTTTTATCAATATTGTCACCGGCAAAATCGGGGCCAGTTCAGGCAAAATTTTGTTCAAGGAAAAAGACATCACCAACACCCCCACCCATGAGCTGGTTAAAATGGGTATTTCCAGGACCTTTCAGATCAACAGCCTGTTTGAAAATTTGAGTGTATTTGAAAACTTGAGAATTGCCAGGCAGGCCAAAGTCGGGGGCTCTTTTCGCATATTTTCCTTAAAACAAAAATTAAAATCGGTCATTAAAGATACATGGGCCTTGCTGGAACGCCTGGGGTTGGAAAGAAAGGCCGAC
>QKDP01000002.1 GCA_003252055.1 Desulfobacter postgatei
TCTGATCATAGAAAAGGGGCTTGCTGCCAACAGCATCACAGCCTATGGCACAGATCTGGCTTCATATATTAATTATCTGGCGGATAACGGAATTGAGGAGATCTGCGATGCAGACACCACAGCCATTCTTGGATGGCTGGTCCATCTGACCCGCCAGGGCCTGTCAGCCAAATCCAGGGCAAGGTACGTGATCTCCATCAGGGGGTTTTATAAATACCTGACAGGCGAAAAATTGATATCTGCCAACCCCTTAAAAGATATTGATATTCCAAAAACCGGCCGGCATCTGCCGGGTGTCATCTCCGTCAATGAGGTGGAAGCGATTTTAAACTCCTGTGATATCACAACATCTAAAGGGCAGAGAAATCTTGCCATGATGGAGATCATGTACGGGGCCGGGCTTCGGGTATCAGAGCTTGTATTTTTAAAGGTGGTTGACGTAAATCTGGACGCAGGTCTTGTCAGGGTCATGGGCAAAGGCGCCAAAGAGAGAATTGTCCCCATTGGTTCAAAGGCCAAAGAAGCTGCAAGGCTTTGGCTGGACCAGGGGCGTCCCATGGCATTAAAGCAGCTTTCAAGTGATTTTATGTTTATTGCAAGGGCAGGCAAGCCCATGACCCGCCAAGCGTTCTGGAAAATTATAAAAAAACATGCGCTTGTTGCCGGCATTGCCAGGCCTGTCTCTCCCCATACCCTGCGGCACTCCTTTGCCACCCACCTGTTAGAGGGCGGGGCGGATCTGCGGTCGGTCCAGACCATGCTTGGCCATTCGGATATTTCAACCACCCAGATTTATACTCATATTTCAAGAGATTACCTGATTAAAATGCATTATGAATTTCATCCCCGAAAATAATAGGGAAAAAAAGTTTAAAACTTGCACACTTGGTATCTGGATGATAAATTCTCAGGCTTGTTTAAAAAATGCCCAGGTGCTTTAAATGATTGATGCCATTTTAAATTCGTTGAAAAAAAACAAGCATACCATGCTTGCCATGGGTGACAACCATGCCCCCAAAGCATGGATGATTGCCCGGCTGTTTTGTCGTCTGAACCAGCCTTTGGTAATTGTTTTGCCGGATGCAAAAAAAGCCCGGGCCTTTATTTCCGATCTTAAATTTTTCATGCCGGCCGACCAGCGGCGCATCATTTTTTTTCCCGGCAGCCACTACCCGGGCGCCAACAATATTTCCTTTCAGAAAGCGGCATCAGCTTCAAGGCTTGCTGCTATGTTCAGCATCAGTGAGACAATCCGGGACAAGTTTCTTCTGGTGACTTATGTTGATCCGCTTTTATCTTTTCTGATGCCCAAAAAAGTTATGACAGGCAGTTTTGAACTTGTCATGGTCAATGAAGAGATTGACCGGGATGGGTTGCTGGAAAACCTTGAAGCAAGCGGTTATACCAGGTCTACCCTTGTTGAGGATCCCGGGGAGTATGCTGTCAGGGGTGGTATTGTTGACATCTTTTCCCCGGGGCAAAAACAGCCGGTGCGCCTGGAATTTTTCGGGGATCTTGTGGAATCCATCCGCAATTTTTCCGCCTTTACCCAGCGCGGCACAAAGGAGCTTACTGAAACCATTATTGTTCCGGCCACGGAGGCTGTGATCACAAAACAAAGTTTGCCCCACGTCCAGGCCCGCCTGCGCAAGGCGGGCGCCCAGGCCGGACTTACAGCGGACAGAATCCGGGATTATGTCAACCAGATCCGGGATAAAGGGCGGTTTGACGGCATTGAGTCCATGCTGCCCATTGTGTACGATTCTCTGGCCACGCTGTTTGATTATTTGCCGGAAAACACCTTTTTTATACTGGATGATGCAGATATGCTGCCCACAAAGGCAGAGGAGTACCTTGACGGTTTAAGGCATAATTTTGATGCCCTGGCTGGTGAAAAACGATTAAGCCTGCCACCGGAATTGATTTGCCGGGACTGGCAGACGGCCGAAGAAAAAATCTTTGCATCTAAAACGCTTTGTTTTAAAGAGATTATGCTGGAACAGGACAGGGACAGGGCAGGCGTTCTTTCCTTGACGTGTTCAGATAACCGTGCGCTGTCAGAATCCTTGCGGAACAGAACAAAAGACACCACACCGTTAACTCCTTTGGTGGAATGGATTGAGCAACAGCAGCAGGATGTTCAATACATTTTGTTTGTACTCAGTCAGGATGCCCAGGCAAGGCGGTTGAATGCACTCCTGGCACCCTACGGTATAGAACCTCAATTTTGCAGGAATTTTAGTTGTCTTTCCGACATGGATCCGGGCATTTATTTTACCGTGGGCACTTTGAGCAGCGGCTTTGTCCCGGGCTTGGGACGTTTTAGTATTGTGACCGAAGATGAAATTTTCGGCAGAAAACGCATCCGGCGCAGGGTGTCGGCAAGGCGGGATTTAAAAGCTGAGTTCATTGCCCCCGAAGAGCTTAAAAACGGCGATATTGTCGTTCATATAGAGCATGGGGTAGGGCGGTACGAGGGCCTTTTCAGCCTTACCGTATCCGGCATTACCCAGGATTTTATTCTGGTGGTTTACCAGGGCGATGATAAGCTCTATGTTCCCGTGGACAGGATGGAGGTTATCGGAAAGTATATCGGGGTGGACGGGTACACCCCTGTGCTTGATAAAATAGGATCCAAGTCCTGGATAAATTCCAAGGCCAAGGCCAGGGCCGAAGTTGAAAAAATGGCAGCAGACCTGCTTGATCTGTATGCCCGGCGCAAAGTGGCCAAAGGATTTTCATTCAGCCGCCCGGATAACTATTACACTGATTTTGAAGCCGGTTTTCCCTATGAAGAGACAAGGGATCAGCTTCGTGCCATAGACGATGTCCATCTGGATATGGAAAAGGATACGCCCATGGACCGGCTGGTCTGCGGGGACGTGGGCTATGGAAAAACCGAAGTGGCCATCCGGGCGGCATTCAAGGCGGTGAACGACGGCAAACAGGTGGCGTTGGTGGTGCCCACCACCATCCTGGCCGAGCAGCATCTGAACACGTTCCGGGACCGTTTCAATGATTATCCGGTAATCATCGAATGTCTGTCCCGTTTCCGGACACGAAAGGAGCAGACCGATATTTTAAAAAGAACTGCCGGCGGTACGGTGGATATTGTCATTGGTACCCACAGACTTTTGCAAAAGGATGTGGTTTTTAAATCCCTGGGGCTTTTAATCATTGACGAGGAGCAGCGGTTCGGGGTCAAGCACAAGGAGAAATTGAAACAGAAACGGGCTGCCGTGGATGTACTGGCGCTGTCTGCCACACCCATTCCAAGAACCCTGCACATGTCTTTGACCGGTATGCGCGATATTTCCGTGATTACCACCCCGCCTGCCGACCGGCAGCCCATCATTTCATACATTACCAAATACGAAGATGCCGTGGTCCGGGAGGCTGTAATTAAGGAACTGGATAGAAAGGGTCAGGTGTTTTTTGTTCACAACAACATAAAAACCATATTCAAAAGTGCAGAAAACATACAGAAACTGGTCCCCGATGCAAAGATCGGTGTGGCCCACGGCAGATTGTCCGAAGCCGAACTTGAAAAGGTGATGGAAAAGTTTATTCAGCAGCAGATCAATGTGCTGGTCTGCACCACCATCATTGAATCGGGGCTTGATATACCCAGCGCCAACACCATGATTATAGACACGGCAGAACGTTTCGGCCTGTCCCAGATCTACCAGCTGCGCGGCCGTATCGGCCGGGGGGACAACCAGGCTTACGCGTATCTGTTTATTTCAGATGAGTCCCGGCTTACCAAGGATGCCAGAAAGCGGCTGGCCGCACTCATGGAGCACCGGGATCTTGGATCCGGATTCCAGATTGCCATGAAGGATCTTCAGATTCGCGGGGCAGGTACCGCCCTGGGCGCCTCCCAGTCCGGTCATATTGCAGCCGTGGGCTATGATATGTTTCTTAAACTGTTGGACCACGCAGTCAAAGATATGAAGGGCGAGCATGTCCCCGAGCCCCTGGAACCTGAAATCAATGCATCCATGTCTTCGGGGTTTCCTGAGGATTACATCGAATCTGTGGAGCAGCGTCTGACCATTTACCGAAGACTGTCAGGGCTGACCCGGGTATCGGACATCGCCGACATGAAAAAGGAGCTGGTGGACCGGTATGGCAAGCTGCCAAAACCTGCTGAAAACATGCTGCTTAAAATTATGCTTAGAATTTTTGCCATCAAGGCCGGGGTTAAACGTCTGGATGTCACTCCGGATGTACTGCTCCTGGAGTTTTCCCCCGACCATATGACCCGGCCCCTGACCGACATTGAAACTGTCCTGAAAAAAAACGTGGATGCAAAGTTTGTCAAAAAAACATGCGTCCGGATCCAGCTTGGACAAAAACGCAGTAATATTTCAAGGGCGTTGCTTGAAACAAAGCAGATCTTATCATCTATTCTTCAATTGTCAGGATCATGAAAATATATTCGCCATTATTAATATTAATAGTCAGGTTAGCACCCCTTACCTGGGCATAATAAATCCAAGCCGGCTTTTTTTGTGTGCCGCATTCACGGGTTGGGTAAAATTCGCCGGTCTTCCCATTTTTCCAGGACAAAGTCATGTAATTTCTGCATTTTTTTTCTGCAATTTTTTTTGCTAAGGCCTCTGCCTGCTGAAAATTAAGTTCGGGATCATCTACTGTTTCTTCGATCACTTCGTGGGAGGTGTTGCCCGGATCTGAAAAAATTTGTGTCATTTTATTTGTATTATCCATTTGATATTGCCGTCAAGCGACGGACGGTGAATTGGATGCGCCATCCTTCTGATCTGCCATTGCCGACATCAAGGCCCTGGTTCCGGGGCCGGGTGTTCCGGTGCCGATCACATGGTCATCCACCTGGATCACAGGAACGATGCCTTTGTTGGTTCCGGTGATGAACAGTTCAGAGGCAGACAGCAGGGTGTCCAGGGCAAGATCCTGTTCGGATACGGGGAACAACTTTTTCCCAAGGGTCAGAACGGTTTTGCGGGTAATGCCCTTGAGCACCCCTTTTTTAGGTGTGACCAAAGTGCCCTTAACCAGGGCAAACAGATTGCTGGTGGTGCCTTCAAGAACCATTTTTTCCGGGGTCATATACAGGGCCTCCACAGCGCCTTGGGCTTTTGCCTTTTTCAAGGCCAGAACAGCAGGTATGTAATTGGTTGCCTTGGCATCGGGGATGAGGCGCTGCTGGGCAAAGGTGATCACTTTTACGCCGTTTGTATACCAATGGGCAGGCATGGCAGGGATATCGGTCACAAGAGCAATCAGCCGCGGATTATCAGCCGGGCTGAAAAAGTCAGGACTGGATCCGCCCGTTATAAGGATGCGGATATTGGCCTCATCCATGTGGGCATTTTTTTCAAGCAATTTAAAAACAATTTTTTTAATCTCCTCTTTGGTCCATGCAGGTGTAAGGCCGACTTGTTCAGCCGATGCCAAAAGCCGGTCAACATGCGCATCAAGGCAATACGGTCTGCCCCCAAAAGTTCTGATAATATCGCAAACTGCATAGCCCCTGAGCACAGCCAGGTCATCCACAGGGATCACCGCTTTGTCCCAGGGTAGAAATTTTCCGTCCACATAAACTGTTTTCAATGCAAATGCCCTTTGTAAAATTGAAAAATAGAGCCAGGTATAGTAAAAAATAACATTTAATATATGCACACCCCAGGCAGGTTTCAAGGAGGAAAACATATGGGATTGATTGCAGGCATTCGATACAATATTAAGGGCGTTGCCCTGGCGTTAAGAACACCGTCTCTTCTGATGCTCGGACTGATAAGATTTGCAGTGGTCTTGCTGTTGACCCTTGTTTTATCCGGCATGGTGCTCTACTGGCATAATGACATTCTTTCCATGATCTGGCAGATGCCCGAGTCCCGGTGGCTTATCTGGCTGTGGCACATTGTTTCCTGGATTCTGACATTTATTCTGGCCGCATTTGCCATGCTGGCCTCCTATTTGATTTCCCAGATATTTTTTTGTGTTTTCATCATGGATTATATGTCCCGGATCACAGAGCGCATGGTACTTGGGCAGGAAGCCCCGGGTACAAATACAACCATATTCGGACTGTTCTGGTATCTGATTCGCCAGGAAATCCCCAGGGCTGTTCTGCCCGTACTGATATCGGTTGTCCTGATGATCATCGGGTTGTTTACCCCAGTAAGTCTTGCCATTATCGCCATCTCATCGGTGGTGGCAGGTATTTTTCTGGCCTGGGACAATACGGATCTTGTCCCTGCCAGACGTATGGTGCCGTTAAAAGAGCGGTTTGAATTCTTAAGGAAAAATTTATTTTTCCACATCGGGTTCGGCTTGTTGTTTCTTGTGCCCTGGATCAATATTTTTTTTCTGTCATTTGCCCCGGTAGGTGCTACCTTATATTATATAGACAAAGATAAGGCATAGACAAAGACAAAAAAAACGCATGGTATTGGATTTAATTTGTAAAAAAACAGACAGGCAAACACAGGAAAAAAGCAAACCTGAGTTTAAACAAACGTTAGAACCGGTCATTTTGTGCAAAAACTGCAATGCATTTGTGACAAAACCTGAATTTGCCATTCATGCGGGAGATGGGTTTTCCCAAACCTTTGCCAATCCTGCCGGACATGTATTTGAGATCGGATGTTTTGCCACAGCTTCCGGTTGTTGTGAAGGCTCTGCGCCGTCCAGCGAATTTACATGGTATCCCGGATATGACTGGTGCATTGGCATATGCCGCAACTGTACTTGCCACCTTGGATGGATTTTTTTGTCTGTCAAACAAGGTCCGGGTCCAAAATTTTACGGGCTGATTTTGGACCATCTTATTTTTCCATAATGCCCATGCCGCACTCTTTGTCTTTTCAATATGGATGAAATTGACAATCAACGCCTAAGTGATTAATTTTTTTGTAATTTTAGTTGGTCGTGAAATTTGGTTCAGCCCCGGCTGAATGGGACGCTGTCTAAAATACAAAAGAGATGTTGATTTTTTTCAGGGAAGCAGGCCTTCAAAAAACGATCTGTGAACCTGTTACAGTATTAATAAGTAATCATTTTACATGTGATTTATTATCTGCTATAGAATCATTGGTTAAATAAAATATAGGTAGATAGCAGTTCCACCGTGCCTTGAGGGTACCTAATTTTGACTGCTCAATGCCAGATCGAGCAGCATTAAACAAGATTAAGGATATTGGCTATGAGTTTTCGAAAAAAACTTGTTCTCAAGAATTTCGCTGTTTCGGTAATTTCTTTGGAAGATATCAATAGCCCTTTTCCGATACCCGCAGCCGACAATTTTATGGCCATTTCGCTGTTACACCGTTGTCATTACAGATACAACGGTGTGCGGCAGGGTATAGGCACAATCCGTTGATGATCTAGGCAAGAAAGCATCCATTGCCTGTTTTGTACTTGATACACGGTTACAGGAGATGGATACACATGGATATTAACTGATAACGTTAAGGTTACTCATGCAAAAAATTAAACAAGACGAAAAACGCGTGCTCGTCATTGGCGGTGGCGTTGGCGGTATCAAGGCGGCCCTTGATCTTTCCGAATCCCGGAAACAGGTCCTGCTCATTGATTCCGACTATGCCATTGGTGGATTAATGACCCAGCTGGACCGCACTTTTCCAACAAACAATTGCGATTTGTGTACAGTTTCTCCCCATCTGTCCGCAACAGCCAGGGAAAAGTTTCTTGAGATCAGCACCATGACAGAGCTAACCAGCCTGTCCGGAGAGGCCGGTAATTTTACGGCCACATTAAAAACCGCTCCCCGGTTCATTGACATTGGTAAATGTACAGCCTGCGGTGAGTGTTTGAAAAAATTTCCAGAAGCCGTCCGGTTTACCCCCGGGCTTGACCCAAGGGCGCCTACCTGTATGCGGTATCCCCAGGCCACACCCTATGCCTATTCCATTGATATGGAAAAGATAGATGATATCGAGGCGCTTGAGGCTGTCTGTCAGGCCGGGGCCATTGTACCCGATGACAGTGACCAGGAAATCCAGATTAATGTCGCATCCGTTGTCCTAAGTGTGGGCGCAGAGATGTTTGATCCAACTGTCATGGATAATTACGGTGGCGGAAAATTTGACAATTTGGTTCCCGGTCTTGAATATGAACGGATCATGTCCGCATCCGGGCCTTTTCAGGGCAATCTGGTCAGAAAATCAGACCAGCAGCGGCCGAAAAAAGTGGCCTGGATCCAGTGTGTGGGCTCCAGGGGTATTAACCGAAACGACGTTTCCTATTGCTCAAGTGTATGCTGCATGTATGCCCTTAAAGAGGCTATGGTGACCAAGGAGCGTTTTGGCGATGATATTGAAACCACCATTTTCTTTATGGATATGCGGACCTTTGGTAAGGACTACGAGCAGTACTTCAACCGCGCCAAAGAAGATTTCGGTATCCGTTTAATCCGCTGCAAGCCCCATACCGTCATTGAACTGCCTGATAAATCGCTTGAGATCACCTATGCCAGAGAAGAGCTGTCAGCCATGGAAAAAGAGCAATTTGACATGGTTGTGCTCTCCACCGGTTTCAGACCCAGCCAGAAAACCATTGATCTGGCCGGTACACTCGGTATTGATCTAAGCGAACATAACTTTGCCAAAGCCGGCACCATGGATCCTGTGACAACCTCCAAAGAGGGTGTGTATGTCTGCGGCGTTTTTGAAAGCCCCAAAGATATTCCCGAAACCTTGGTTCAGGCGTCAGCTGCCGCATCCATAGCAGGCATGGCCTTGGAGAGTGAGGAATGGGTTGATGAACCCGGCAGCCCCTATCCGCCCCAAAGAGATGTTGACGGCGAAGATCCCAAAATTGGTTTCTTTGTTGTTGACTGTGATGGGGAAATCGGTCAGACACTGGATATTGATAAAATTCTGGAAAATGCCAAAACCAATCCTGACGTAGCAGTGGCAGAAGCCTTTGGACTGAGTTGTTCCTTTGAATCCATGGAAAAGATTGAAAGCCTGATCAAGGAACAAAACCTGAACCGGGTGGTCATTGGTTCCGGTTCTCCAAGGATTCAGGAGATTATGTTCCAGGATATGCTCAGACGTGCAGGGCTCAACCCTTACCTGCTCGAGCTTGTTAACTTAAGAGATCAGAATGCCTGGGCACATAGTGACGCTCCGGGCAAAGCCCTTGAAAAAGCCTTTAAGCTGGTTCAGGTTGGTATCTCCGGTGTCAGAGCGGCAAAACCCCTGGCTGAAAATATGCTGCCCACAAGCCAGAATGCCCTTGTTCTGGGTGGCGGCGTAACCGGTATGACATCTGCGCTTGAACTGGCTGAGCAGGGTACTTTCACCTACCTGGTGGAAAAGTCCCCGGTACTTGGCGGCCAAGCCCTTAACCTGTCCAGAACCATCGAAGGTGATGATGTGGCAGCCTTTGTCAATGATCTTGTGGGCAAGGTATCTGCCAATGAAAACATCAAAGTCTTCACTGATGCAGTCGTTGCAGAACACATAGGCGTGCCCGGCAATTTTACCACCGGCATTAAAATGGGGGCCGCTGATGCGCCTGAACAGATCGATCACGGCGTTACCATCCTTGCCACAGGTGCTACAGCCAACCGTCCGGCC
>QKDP01000262.1 GCA_003252055.1 Desulfobacter postgatei
ACCTGCATTGGAATAATGCATGTAGCGAAAACTGATATCCACATTTTTAATTCTGATACCGGCCCCGACCCTGTCTTCAAACTGAAAATTTGAGGACAGGTTCCTGTCATTGATCGAATAATCGTCCAGACAGGAGGCAACACCGATCCCCCCCTCTATATAGGGATACCAGACCGCATTTCCTGTATGAAAGACGTATTGAAAGACCGGAGAGAATGCAACTGCGTTGACATCATCCCCGCTATGCTCCCAGCGGTTATAGGACAACTCAAAATACCCGCAGATATAACCGGTTTTGTTCTCAAGCCATTTCACATGCCACTGTTTTAAAAGCCCTGCACGATAAATATCAATGTTGTCTGAACTTTGGCCGTATCCCAAGGAAACGCCCCATCCGCCTGAGCCGGGAAAATCCTGGGCCGCAGCATAGGTACTTGTACCAATCAGACAGATTAGCAAAAACAGAAATCTTTTCATATTTGCCCTTTCTTGAGACCCTTTGTTCCGGTACCCGAAAAAAGCGTTACCAGCAATGTTTGGTTAAAAGGTGAATCCAATAGTGGATACACCATTCTTGCACAAAAATAAACAATTGTCATAATTTTTTCCTGACGAAAAATCATCAGGGTCAACGGTATCCCACGAACCGGACAAAAGCCCTAAACACGGCAACTTTCATTCAGAAACCAAATCAGGTTTACCCTTGACATAAAATTGGGGGAAGTTTATATCCTTCTAACAATTGTGCAAATTAACCCGTTGACATTTTATAAATAAAGATTAGTTCACAGTGAAACAGACTATAAAAAAAAATCGGAACCAACTGCTGGACAGCTGGTTTCGTGCCACCATCAACACCTATCCTGAAGAATCTGCGAGGGTCCTAGGCAAGAAATCGGATCGTTTTGACAATCCTATAGGGGCTGTCACCCGGGAGACCCTTGAAGATGTTTTAAACCTTATAACAGAAAATTTCAGCAGGGAAGGTCTTGAAAAAGCCCTGGACCCGATCATTCGGATCCGCGCAGTTCAGGCGTTCGACCCAGCAAATGCCGTAAGTTTTGTGTTCGCATTAAAGGAAATCGGTGAAAGCGTCATTGAAAAGGCAGATATAATAAAGTTTTATCGCCTGGTAGACGAAATTGCCCTGGCCGCTTTCAACCGATACATGAAATGTAGAGAGGATATTTTCCTTTTAAAGGCCACGGAGAGCAAACGACGCATCCATCGCGCCTTTGAAAGGGCAGGTTTAGTCGCGGAGCTGTCAGAGGGCGACCTCTTAGGCTCCAAACAATCTTAACATGTATGACGCGACAATGTCGTATCATACATAAAATAATGAGGTGGTTATAACATGAATCAAAGGTACTTGATCCCCCTTACTGCTGTCTTTCTGCTCTTCCTGTTGGCTTACACAGGGGTTGAGGGACTCGGGCTTCAGGTGGTCTTTGGTGTACTGATTCCGTACCTGGCAGTTGCCGTGTAATCAAGGTCAAGGGATGGGCCGCATCTGCTGTGCCGTTCAGGATTCCTACAACCTGCGGCCAGCAGAAATCTTTGCCATGGATTAAACAGAACACCATTGACAACCCGAGCACATCTGCCGGCGTTTTTGTAAGAATGCTCCTGGAAATTTTTGCTTTCCGGTCATTGTTCAGAAACACAAAAGCCGCGTTTAACCGGCATGCGTCCAACAAACTCACCTATTCCTGGGAAATTTTTCTATGGGTAGGCGCGCTTGCATTCCATTACGCATTCCTGGTGGTCATTCTCAGGCACTTAAGATTTTTCACTGCGCCTGTTCCCGGAGGCGTTCAGTTTCTGGAATACCTGGACGGGATTATCCAGGTTGGTCTTCCCGGGCTGTTCCTTTCCGGGCCTGTGCTTCTGCTGGCAGCACTCTTCCTTTTAAGCCGCAGAATTTTTGATGCAAAGGTCAGCTATATCTCCCAGGCTGCTGATTATTTCCCCTTGTTTCTGATCATCGGCATTGCCGCCACCGGCATTGCCATGCGCTATTTCACCAAAGTGGATATCATCGGCATCAAGGAATTGACCATGGGACTGGTGACCTTCCATCCCCATATTCCCGAAGAAGTCGGCGGGCTGTTCTACGGCCATCTTTTCCTTGTGAGTATCCTGTTTGCCTATTTCCCCATGAGCAAACTGATGCACATGGGCGGCGTCTTCTTAAGCCCTACCCGGAACATGGCCAACAACACCCGGGCCAAACGGCATATTAACCCCTGGAACTATGATGTGCCCATCCATACGTATGAACAGTATGAGGACCACTTCAGAGACAAAATGATTGAAGCCGGCCTGCCGGTGGATAAAAAGGAGTGATAGATGGCTGACGAACTTACACCGGATGAAGCATTAGACAAAATTGACTATCGTCCCCGGTCTAGCTCCGAGCCCAGCAACTGGCTGGACACAACCAAATCCGTTCAGATCCGGCCCGGCATGTACTGCTATGCAGCCAAACCGGAAAGTGTTGCGACCCTGGGTCTTCCCAATGCCAGGGAATGGAATCCCATAGAGGAAGACTGGAAACTGCCGGAAAATTGGCAGGTGATCCTGCACGAGGGAATCAAGGAACGGCTGGAGCGTTTCCGTACGTTTAAAGTATTCATGGACGTCTGTGTGCGTTGCGGCGCCTGTGCAGACAAATGCCATTTCTTCCTGGGAACCGGCGATCCCAAGAATATGCCGGTACTGCGGGCCGAATTGCTGCGGTCCATTTACCGTAACGACTTCACCCTGGCCGGCAAGATCCTGAAAAAGATTCCAGGGGGAAAACGTCTTTTAGGCGCCAGGGAGCTGACCCTGGATGCGCTTAAAGAGATGTGGTACTACTTTTTCCAGTGCACGGAATGCCGTCGCTGTTCAGTATTCTGTCCCTACGGCATTGACACGGCTGAAATCACCATCATGGGCCGTGAACTGCTTAACCTGATCGGCCTTAATATTGACTGGATTGCCACACCGGTTTCCAACTGCTACCAGACCGGTAACCACCTTGGTATCCAACCCCACGCCTTCAAGGATATGCTCGAATTCTTTGTCGAGGACATCGAATCCATCACAGGGGTTAACTGTACACCCCAGTTCCAGAAAAAAGGTGCGGACATCCTTTTCATTACCCCTTCGGGTGACGTATTTGCCGATCCCGGCACATACACCTGTCAGGGATATCTCATCCTGTTCCAATACCTCAAAGAGAAATATGGACTGGATGTCACCTGGTCAACCTACGCTTCAGAGGGCGGCAACTTTGGTTTCTTCACCTCCCATGAAACCATGAAACGGCTCAACGCCAAAATGTACGCTGAAGCCAAACGTCTGGGCGTAAAATGGATCCTGGGCGGTGAGTGCGGCCACATGTGGCGTGTAATCCACCAGTACATGGACACCATGAACGGCCCTGCCGACTTCCTGGAAGTACCTGTGAATCCCATAACCGGCACCCGGTTTGAGAATGCGGCTTCCACCAAAATGGTGCATATCACCGAATTCACCGCAGACCTGATCAAACACGGCAAGCTCGAACTCGATAAGAGCCGCAATGCCAACCGTATCATGACCTTCCACGACTCCTGCAACCCCTCCAGGGGCATGGGTCTTCTGGACGAACCCCGGTATGTTATTAAAGCCTGTGTGGACCAGTTCTACGATATGCCGCTCAACACCATCCGCGAACAGACCTTTTGCTGCGGTTCCGGTGCAGGACTCAATGCCGGTGAAAACATGGAATTGAGAATGGCAGGTGCCCTGCCCCGTGCCAATGCACTGAAATATGTCCATGAAAAGTTCGGGGTCAACACCCT
>QKDP01000092.1 GCA_003252055.1 Desulfobacter postgatei
TTATTCTCTGCTTTGGAATGCACATCCTGATGTTGGGCAGACACCAGGACCACAGAAACGGTGACAAAGGGTCCCGGAAAGGAAGCGGACACCATGGAAACCATTAATATTAAAAGATTTGGAGCGGCTTTGGGAATCACATTCGCCCTCCTGTATATCGGATGCGTCTTTGTGATGTGGACAGTGGGAAAGGAAACGAGCATTCTTTTTTTTAACAGCCTGATGCATGGTATTGATTTCAGATCCATCATTAGAACGGAGATGCCGTGGTGGGAAATGGCCATGGGTTTGGTGGAAATATTCATCTTAGGATGGCTGATGGGTGCCACTATGGCAAGTATTTACAATTTTGGGATGAATCGGCAAAAAAAGAAGGCGGATACCCGGTATACGGATCCGGTCTGCGGGATGAGCACAGAAGATCCCGATTCGTTCATCCCTTACCGAGATAAAGAGAGAGATTATTATTTCTGCAGCGAAACCTGTCTGGAAAAATTCAAAGCACATCCGGATGACTTTGTTGAGGAAAAATCTGGTTACACAGATGAATCCAAGGTTTCAAAAAATGGGTCCGGCAGAAAATATATCTGTCCCATGCATCCGGAAGTGGTTCAGGATGAACCCGGAGACTGCCCCAAATGCGGCATGGCCCTGGAACCGAAAACCGTTGCTGCGGAAGAGGATGAAAACAGGGAATATATTTATATGAGAAACCATTTCTGGGTTTCGGTCGCACTGGCTCTTCCAGTGCTGATTATCGCGATGAGGGATTTTTTCGGCTTGGGGTTTCTGGAACAAACTTTCGGCAGCGAGCGTCTCCACTGGGCTGAGTTCGTGCTATCGACGCCGGTGGTATTCTGGGGCGGCTGGATTTTTTACGTGCGGGCGTGGAAATCGATCGTCACCATGAACCTGAACATGTTTACGCTAATCGGCCTTGGGACGGCTGTTGCTTATATATACAGCGTTGTGGCCGTCATTTTTCCGGAAATTTTCCCGCCTTCTTTCCTATCCGAAAATGGTACTGTGGGCGTTTATTTTGAAGCGTCGGCGGTCATCGTGACCCTTGTACTGCTCGGCCAGATGCTGGAACAGCGTGCCCGCAGCCGAACAGGGGCCGCCATCAAGGCCTTGCTCGGTTTAGCGCCAAAGACCGCCAGACGGATCAAAGAAGACGGGACGGAACACGACGTGCCGCTGGACCAGATCCAGGTGGGGGACCGGTTGCGAGTGAGGCCCGGGGAAAAAGTGCCGGTAGACGGTCAGGTGCTCGAAGGTGCCAGCAATATCGACGAATCAATGATTACAGGAGAACCGATCCCGGTGGGGAAAAAAGAAGGCGATTCCGTGATTGGCGCCACGGTCAACGGCAAAGGATCTTTGGTTATTGAGGCTGAAAAGATCGGGTCTGATACGGTGCTGTCTCAAATTGTCCACATGGTCGCCGAAGCTCAACGAAGCCGTGCGCCTATTCAGAAATTGGCAGATGTTGTAGCGGCGTATTTCGTGCCGGCGGTCATAGCCGCGGCCATAGCCGCATTCATCGTTTGGTCCTGGATCGGGCCGGAACCGAGTATGGTTTATGCCCTGATTACAGCCGTATCAGTGCTCATCATCGCATGCCCCTGCGCGCTTGGGCTGGCCACTCCCATGTCGATCATGGTCGCCACCGGCAAAGGGGCGTCGTTCGGCGTTCTGTTTAAGGATGCCGAAGCCATAGAGACCATGCGGGTCGTGGATACACTGGTGGTGGATAAAACCGGAACTCTCACCGAGGGAAAACCGAAACTGACCGATGTCATTCCCACCGAAGGATGGTCCGAGAGTGAATTGCTTTCATTTGCCGGGAGTCTGGAAAAAAACAGCGAGCACCCTCTTGCTGCGGCCATAGTGGCCGGTGCTGAGGAAAGAGGCGTTGAATTGGCAAAAGTGGACGACTTCGAGTCCCACACCGGTAAAGGCGTTTCCGGCAAGGTTTCCGGCAGGCAGGTCTTGCTGGGCAACAGCAGGTTGCTGGAGGACTTTGGTATCCCGACCGAAGTATTGGATGATGAAGCGCAAAAACTGCGCGATCAAGGTAAGACCGCCATGTTCGTGGCTGTGGACGAAGCGGCGGCCGGCATTGTCAGTGTATCTGATCCTATCAAGGAGACAACGCCGGAAGCCATTGACAATCTTCACTCAGAAGGCATCCGGATTGTCATGCTCACCGGTGACAGCAAAGCGACTGCAGCGGCTGTTGCCCAAAAGCTGGGCATCGATGATTTCGTGGCCGAAGTCATGCCTGAAGACAAAGCAGAAGCCGTCAAACGGTTCCAGAAAGAAGGCAAGATCGTTGCAATGGCCGGTGACGGCATCAACGATGCGCCGGCGCTGGCTCAGGCCCAGGTTGGAATCGCCATGGGAACAGGCACGGACGTGGCCATGGAGAGTGCACAGGTCACGCTGGTCAAGGGAGACCTCAGGGGCATCATAAGGGCCGTGCTTTTATCCAAAGCGACCATGCGTAACATTAAAGAGAATCTGTTTTTCGCTTTTTTCTATAATGCCCTGGGGATTCCGATCGCAGCCGGCGTTCTTTACCCGTTTTTCGGGGTCCTGCTCTCCCCCATGATCGCTGCGGCGGCCATGAGTTTCAGTTCGGTTTCCGTTGTGGGAAATGCCCTGAGGCTAAAGCAGGCAAAAATTTAATGGATATAACTAAATGGGCGCGGATATGAAATCCAAAATGGGAAAATCGTCTATTTCAGAACCAGATTAGACTGAAAGTGAATAATGAGTCGTTTCCTGATAGAAAATGAAACTGTAATTGATAAACAGACGGGTTTGATGTGGACAAAAAATGCCACTTTATTAGATTTCCCTCTGATTTGGGGTGAGGCTTTACATGCTATCAAAGAACTAAATAAGTCAGGTCTTTATGGTTATCACAACTGGAAAATTCCAAATCGTAAAGAATTATTTAGTTTGATAAGTCATGATACCATTAATCCAAGCCTGCCGTATCGCCACCCTTTTACAAACGTGTTTAACGGTTACTACTGGACTTCTACAACTTGTGCGAGGTTGCCAAACCAAGCATGGTACATTCATTTGGGGGGAGGCAGAGTATTCAAAGGCATGAAACACGGTTCATATATGGCTTGGCCCGTTAGAACCGTAGAAAACCATAATAAAAGCAAGTTATTTCAGACCGGACAAAAGAGATGTTTTGATGAAAAAGGTATGATTATAGATTGTCATAGTACCGCTCAAGATGGTCAAATACAGGCAGGTTTGAAGTTCACCAAGGCTCGTTTTACGGAAAGTAAACAGACTATCTATGACAATGATACAGGGTTGACATGGTTGCGAGATGCCAATGCCCATAAGGACATGATGGATTGGAATTCGGTTTTTGCTTTGACTTTGAAAATGAACAGTGAAATAGCATGTGGTTACAATGACTGGCGAGTCCCAAACATTATTGAACTGGAAAGTTTAATAGATATGGGCCAACATTCACCAGCATTGTCGGAAGGTCATTTATTCAATAATGTACAGGAGTTTTATTGGTCTTCAACCACAAGCATGTATGACATGAATTATGCGTGGGTATTATATATGGTAGACGGCGCTGTTGGCGTTGGATACAAGCCGTTATCTGAATTCTATCTTTGGCCGGTTAGGGGAAAAGAAAGGACTGTGATTCGATAGCACACAATCGGGATAGGACTCCCCATCACTGAGGAGCCCTCTCCCCCCCCCCGCATATTGATTCCCAATCGACATAAAAAACATCAAAAATAAGGGTTTCCGGAAATCGACTGTTGAGTTCAATAAACGCTGTCTGAATACGGTATTCTTAGTCGCAGGTGCAGTCATTGGTGCACGGGCAAGCAAACGGGGTGTAAATCACGACCGTTGCAGCAATTTAAAAAGATGTTGGAAGCGAAGTCAATGTAGATCAGGTCGTGGCGGAAGTGGTGCCTGAAGAAAAATCAGCAAAAGTCAAAGACCTGCAAAATGGTGGAGAGCTTGTCGGAATGGTCGGAGACGGAATCAATGACGCCCCGGCTCTGGCCCAGGCTGATATCGGCATGGCCATCGGTACAGGAACGGATGTAGCCATTGAAACAGGTGATGTGATTCTGTCAAGTGGAAGTCTTTCAGGAATCCCTAAGGCCATCCGGATCAGCCGAAAGACCCTTGGAACAATTCGTCAGAATCTGTTCCCGGCATTTGCATATAACACTATATTGATTCCGGTTGCAGCCGGGGTACTGGCACCTTTTGACATGTTCCCGGTATTTTTAAGGCAGTTGCATCCCATCCTGGCGGCTCTTGCCATGGCAGCAAGCAGCATATCTGCTGTCACAAACAGATTGAGGCTGTACAAAGCAAAGATTTGATACCGTAAGTCCACTTTGCGGCATTGTTTTAACGGGAACAAAAAGGCTTAGTACTGATCTCCGTAAATATGTCCTTGGTTTCAGATTAATTCTCTCACTAATTTCCTGAAACTGGCTTAATCTAACCGGTGACGGATTTACGGCGTTGTGCACTTAGCGTCATTATGTATCCAACCATCTCCAAGAATCGATATTCGGATAATAAAAAGGGTGAGCGTCCATGGGCACAACTCAACACTTGCTTGCGTTGGCACACTGGCACAAGATATTGACAAAAATTGCTTTTAAGGTAAAATAACTACTTATAAGTAACCTGTCTGTAAAAGTCGCTGAAACGATTTGTTGTCGGATTGCAGAGACCTCATTTGATTTGTTGAATGGCAAAAATCCAAAAAAGGTAATGGTCAGCATGGGTGCAATTCAATTCTAACTTATCGATTTGCATCCGTCAAAATTGGTCTTGCCGTAACCTCAGAAGATCAGATAACTTTTAAGGCGTTAATCGACATAGCAAAAAAACAGAGGTAGAAATAGAGCGATTGGATGTACTGTGCCGTCAGTTACCTGACGGACAAACCCATAAAAACAGGAGGTGTAAAATGAAAAAGGTATCTATGACAGTTCTGGCAATTGGTTTTGTTTTCCTATTCTCAGTTTCAGGTTTTGCCCAGCAGGGCGGCGGCAGGATGGAGGGCCAACAGGGAATGGGCCAAGGGCATATGATGGAGGGCCAAGGGGGAATGATGGGCCAAGAGGGAATGATGGGCCAAGAGGGAATGATGGGCCAAGGGCATATGATGCAGGGGATGATGGGGCAAATGTCTGAGATGATGGGAAAAATGTCGGACATGATGAAAACCATGAATCCGGGAAACAGAAAAGAGATGTCCGAATTGATGAACCGCATGTCCTCTCATATGATGGAGATGTCAAAGATGATGTCCCATGGAGAGGTTTCGGAAAAAGAGATGGCGCCCCTAGAGGAAGAAATGATGCAAATGCGAAAGAGTCTCTCTGAAATGGAAAAGAAATAGCGGTTGAATGTTACTTTCCGCTGTGGGTCCGGTCGTTTCCATAGGCTATTTTACCAGGAAATGCTCAAAGGTGACTTCGGTGTTGAAGGAACCGGGCTCGTCATAATAGTCGCCATGGTCGATCTGAGCATGGCCTTCGGTACCGGCGGATGTAGCCATTGAAGCAGGTGATGTGATTCTGTCTATGGCGGCCGGCAGCACTTCTGTCGTGACCAATAATCTGCGGCTCTACAATACAATAATCTGACATAATATTTCAGCCGGTGGAAAACATCATGCTTTTCATCGGCTTTTTTTGTCTCGACAGTCATAAAAAAATAAGATTTATAACCCATTAATATATTTTGATATTTAAGTTAAGCGGCCCTATGGCTGACACGTTTTATCTGGCTAATAATTATCCAGTCAGGTGATTCATTGTTAGTCAGTATAATACCCTGGAATATGCTCTAATCCTCCCCGATTCCAATCATAACATACTGTAATTTAAACGATATCTTCTTTGTGATAGCCATGGCATATATCATGCAGTTGTAATGAATAAAGAATCCTTTAAATCAAAGGAGATGAATAATGAAACAAAAAGATATGATGCATACCAGAGGGCTTGTTGTCAAAAACGAAAAAGACGGCTTTGCGCAAGTTGTCATGGATCGGAAAAGTGCATGCTCCGGGTGTGATACAGGGAAGATGAACCAATGCAAGTCCTGCCTGATCGGAGCAAAAATAAAAGCCAGAGTTCACAATTCCAGAGGCGCTAGGGAAGGCGATATTGTTACGGTCAGTATGAGCCGGGCAAAAATCATGAAAGGGGCTGCCGCTTTTTATCTGATCCCCGTTATTTTCCTGATTGCAGGGGCCTTTGCCGGACCTTACGTTGGGGATTTTTTGAGCATCGACAACAGCCTCTCAGCCATAATTGGCGGATTTGTCAGTCTTGTTTTCGGATTTTACATTGTCCGGAAAATATCCGAGCGCATGAATTCAGACCAGGGACTGGTCCCGGAAATTACGGAAATCGTCTTTTCCGCTTCCGGCAGTTCCCCAGAAAAAAAAGAATTCGTCCACCCGTCGAATACTTGCCCCGGCTGCAGATAAGGATATGGGATCTGGGATAGAAACCGATAAAAATTAGGAGAGAATGTCATGTCAACCCCGACTGCTGAGTATGGAATGTGGTTGATGGTTGTTGTAAATTCATTAATTTTTATTGTTTTTGCAGCAAGTTTTACAAAACCGAAAACAAAATTGGACTGGCGCAGTCTTAGTGCATTCAGCGCATTCATCATTGCCATGTTCACAGAGATGTATGGATTCCCGTTTACGATTTATATCCTTTCCGGGTGGCTGCAAACCCGATTCCCACAGGTGGATATTTTCTCACATGATAACGGGCATATCTGGCAGATACTGTTCGGATTTCATGGAAATCCCCACATGAACCCGATCCATTTGGCTGGTAATATTTTAATATTCATAGGGATGCTGATCGTCATCAGCGCCTGGAAAAAACTGCATGCGGCTCAAAAACAGAAAACACTTGCTGTGGAAGGTCCCTATGCGATTGTCCGGCATCCTCAGTATTGCGGATTTATACTCATCATTACAGGATTTTTTATGATGTGGCCAACCCTGCTGACCCTCGTGATGTTTCCTGTCATGATAGTGGTCTATATCAAGCTTTCCAAAAAGGAAGAAGAACTGGTTAGGAAAGAATTCAGTGCTGCATATGAGATTTATTCCCAAAAAGTTCCGGCCTATTTTCCCCGGTTCGGAGGGCAAAGGAAATGATACGCAGTGACAAGGGCATCTGTCGTCCCATAGAGAGAAGGGAGACGCTATATTTGATCTGTTCAGAAAAAACAGTCAGGGCAATCAAAGAAATTCAATTATAAAAGGCGTATCAAAACCACTGTGATATCATCATTTCCCTTGGCATTCTGTGCTTCCAAGATTAAATGGTCACATTGTTGTTCCAGATTTCTGCCACTGTTAAGAATTGATTGGATGATACTGGTTCCAAGGGGTTTATGAAGACCGTCAGACGACAGCAGAATCAGATCGTTTTGTTCAAGAGGCATGACACCTGTTTCCGGGTTGATTTCGCCGTGCCCCATACACTGTTCAAGAATGTGCTGCGAATAATGCGTTTTTGCCTGCTCCGGTGTTATTTCTCCTTCGTCCAGCAGGAATTTTGCAAAGGTATGGTCTGAGGTGACATGAATCAGTTTGTTGTGCCGGAATAGATAGATCCGGGTATCTCCGACATGGGTCCAGTAAGCGGATCGGCCGCTGATATAGAGTGCTGTCAGGGTTGTCCCCATATTCTCAGCGTCATGGTCTGTTTTTGAAGCAGTCCGAATCTGTTGATCAATTTCATGGAATATCTTTACCAGAAAATTGATTTCTCGGTTCTCCGGGATCTGTTTAACGGCGTTGATACCGGATACCGCAAGCGCTGATGCCTTTTCTCCACCCGGCTCGCCGCCCATGCCGTCTGCCAAGGCTGCCACAATTCCGTTTTTAAGTTCTTCTATGATGAAACGGTCCTGATTCAACTCCCGTTTCATGCCTTTTTGAGACAGGCCAGCCACCTCTATCCGAAACGTCTCTGAGGAATACGTCTTATAAAAGCGATTGGGGGCATCTGTTTGTGACATGAGCCGTTCCTTATCTTATGTGAAAGTAACATAAGTTGCTAAATTATTTCATGTTTTGTGGTGGGTTAAGCCTGAATGTCGATAGACCAGGTTGGCCATGGCCGTTATTGAATTTGAACCTTGGTCCTGAACCCCACATCAGGAAACCATTCCCATCTCTGTAACGGAACTGGTTTCATTCCTTTTTCAATATCCTTTGCCTCAATTACGCCAGGCAAAAAGCTTTGCCGGGACTTTTTCTCTGAGATCTCATCATCCGTAACCCGGACCCATTCTTTGATATCCCTCCCCATTTCTCCGGAGGATTTTGTCTGACCAGGCTGCAATTGTTCTGATGACTGCATGTGGTGCATTGCAACCCCCTGTGGTTTAGAGCTATCTGTATCCGATTGAGGATGATTTTCTAAATATTGCCCGTGCAGCTGGGTATAGGCATATTTCCATTCGGATTCTGTTAATAACGATCGGGCATAATAGGCGGCGTAGGCCCTGGCGCCGTGATAGGTGACACGGGTAATCGGGCGGCTTCCGATTTGTTGATCTTTTAGATGAAAATGATTGTGCTTATAAAGAACATGGTCTTCCTCACGATCCCCGGCTCCAATATATAAAAGGATATTTTCATTGTGTATGACAATGCCTTTATCAACGCGGATCTCATCCTTGATGGCATTAAGAAATTCAACATATAAGAAATTACTGATGGGTTTTTCATCCATGTAAAATATTTTCCGGGCAGGCCCTTCAGATTTACCGGGATTATCCGCCTGACGAATCAGTATCATATCGGACCCATCTGTTGCAATGACGTGTTCTTTAAGATCGGCAATGTTATCCGGTAGTACGATACCTGCCTTTTGCGGATCAATCGCTTTTTTTTCTGCTATCAGGGAGGAAAGTTGAGTTGGTCTGTTCAGGAAGTGCCAGGCGGTCATACCGGCAATGGATATGAGGACCAGCACAATCCCAACCCACACGGCCTTATTGTTTTTCTGAACGAATGTCTCAGTTTTTGACTGCAGACCTTGTTTTTCTTCCGGTATTTTTTCCAGCTCTATCGCTTTGATCAGATCGCCACGCAGTTCAGCTACGGTCTGGAATCTTTCGGCTTTATCCTGTGCAGTGGCTTTTTGAATAATCCGGTTCATTTCTTTTAAAAAAGGGACATTCATATCCGCTTTTTTTTCAATACTCACGGCCTTCATGGGGAGGGTCTTATTGTCAAGTTTTCCGTCGAATGCCTCAAACAATATTTTCCCCAAAGCATATATATCAGCTGTCTGGTTTGCGTACCGAAACTCGGAGAACTGCTCCGGTGCCATGTAAAACAGTGTTCCCTGCATGTCCATGGAATTTGAAACCGCTTTGAGCTTTTGGGATCGGGCCAGGCCAAAATCTGCAATTTTCGGGATATCCCCGTCCATAAATATATTTTCCGGCTTCAAGTCCCGGTGAAAAATATTACGCCGATGCATGGCTTCCACACCATCCAGGACCGGGAAAAAATATGTTTTGATCCAGTCACAGTAGAGTCCGGGTTCATCGTCCAAGCCTTCCTCAGACATGGTGAACCTGAAGGAATTACCGGGAATATACTCCATGACGATGTATTCAAGCGCATCATCGGATTGCCCCTTGTTCGCTTCTGTGTTCCGGTGGGTGCCGTAATCGAAAATATTCAATATATTCGGGTGGCGCAGCTGGGCCATGGTCTGAACTTCTCTGCGGAAACGCTTCACCGCCATTTCCATCTCTTCAGGGTCCTCTTCAAGCTCGCTAAGCTTCTCCTTTGAAATGGTTTTTACGGCCACATCCCTTTTCAAATTGACCTGGTGAGCCCGGTATACCTCTCCCATAGCCCCTTTTCCGATTAACTCAATAATGATCCATTTATCATCAATGATTGTCCCGGACCGGAATAATGTGTCGCTGTTCTGGTTCATTTTCGTTTCCTATGTAGGGTTCAACGATACGATTTAATGGAATACAGATGATTTTTATTTTGGCAGTGGTAATTGTAATAATCAAGGGATGATTATAAAAATTTGCTTTTATCTTTAAATTCCTAATCTGAATATGCTATTTTAAATCAGATATGAAGTCCATATGTAATTTACGATAAAAAAGGAAGCCAAATGACTGATCCAGCCAATAAAAAGGGAAAATGGTCCAGACGCTTGATCATCGGATTCGCCGCAGCAGCCCTGCTGATGATTGTGTCCATTTTAGCCAGTGTCTTCGGTATTGATTATTTGCTGGATATATGGTGGTTCAATTCGCTGGGATATGAGTTTTATTACTGGCAGCGCCTGCTTTACCGTTATGCCGTGTTCGGCCTTGTCAGCCTGTTTTTCTTTCTAATCTTTTTTCTCAACTTCTGGGTCGCATCACGATTTTTAAAACATAGCACCGTCGGGGAAGATAATACGGATCAAAGTCGTCGTCGCCGTCTGTTCAAAAAATTTCAGACCGGTTCCATGTGGGTGTATGCACCCTTGTCTCTGGTCTTGAGCATCCCCATCGCCATGCCGTTATTCGGACAATGGCAAGAATTCCTATTGTACCTCTTTGGTCGGGACATGGGGATAAAAGATCCTTTCCTGGGCAAGGATGCTGCCTTTTATCTGTTTTCCTTCCCAATCTACACCCTTATCCAAAACCGCCTGCTGCTGGCACTGCTGATATCCGCTGCCGCGCTGACGGTGCTTTACCTGTTGAAGAATCACCTGCAGCAGCGGCCCCTGCTTGACCTCAAGCGAAGCGCCAGATGGCATATCAGCCTTTTGGCGATAGCGATTTTCGGAATCGGAATCTGGGGATTCATGCTCCAGCGCTACACTCTTCTCTATGACACCAGCCACCAGGCCATCTTCTATGGTCCGGGTTATGTCGAGATGCGGGTGGTCCTGCCTTTGATCTGGGCATGCATGCTCTCCCTGGTGGGCACCGCTGTGGCTCTGGTGATCCTGATTCAAACAGGCAAGGGTGTTAAGACCTTCGCAGCTATAACCTTGATCTTCGTAGCCATGCTGGCATTGCGCTATACCGATTACCTGCCGCAGCTGGTACAAACCTATGTCGTCAAACCCAATGAAATCGAAAAAGAGGGCCCCTATATCGCTCAACATATCCAGGCAACACTGGATGCTTACCAACTGACGGATATCGAGGTACGTGATTTTTCTCATCAGCCCTTTTCCTCAAGCGGAGGTTCACCCCAAGTCGATGAGGTGCTGCGCAACATCCCGGTATGGGATGCCGATACGCTGAAGGAGGTATTTCAACAACTCCAGGAGCTGCGTCCCTATTATATGTTCCCGCAAATCAGCGTGGGCCGATATGAGATTGATGGCAAACAACAGCAGGTCTTTTTAGCGGCGCGTGAGATTGATTTCGACAATCTGCCCGGCGGTGCACGTAACTGGATCAACGAACATCTGACTTACAGTCACGGCCATGGGGCGGTGATGACACCGGCCAGTCAAGTCAGCGGCAGCCATATGAGCTGGTACCTGAAGGACATTCCGCCCCAATCCAAATATAACATTTCCCCCAAAGAACCCAGGATTTATTACGGTATGGGTGCCTACCATTACAGCATCGTACCGAACAAGTCCGGCGAGATGGACTACCCCAAAGGCGCAAAAAATGTGATGACCGATTACCACGGACGCGGCGGTGTACCTGTGTCTTCCCTGTTTCGCAAATTTTTATTCGCCTACCACTTCAAAAATAAAGACATTTTTTTCTCAACCAAGGTCACAGAGCAAAGCAAGCTGTTGTTCCGGCGCAACATCCTTGAGCGCATCCGCTACCTGGTTCCCTACCTGCAGTTGGACAGGACACCCTATTTCGTGACGACCTCCAAAGGCATTTACTGGATTGTCGATGCATATACCAATAGCAGCAACTATCCGGCGGCAGCCCCTCGGAAATTGGGCAGCCATGCCATCAACTACATTCGGGATGCGGTCAAAATCGTAGTCGACGCCTATAACGGGTCGGTCGACCTGTATGTCTATGATGAGACCGATCCTATCATCAGGGCCTATGAGCACATCTTCCCAGGACTTTTTAAATCCAAGGACCAACTGCCCGAGGACCTTCGGCCCCATATCCGCTATCCCCAAGACTTTTTCGATATTCAAATGCAGATCTATGCCAAATATCACCAACAGGATACGCAAGTGTTTTATCAGCAGGAAGATCTGTGGACCTTTACCCAGGCATTGACGGGTAACGATCAAGACGTGCTGCGACCCTACTATGTGACCCTCGACCTGATCGAACCGGGCCGGATTGATTTCGTGCTGCTGCTGCCCATGTCCCCTAAAAACCTTGACAATCTGCGCGCCATGGCTGTTGCCGGCTGCGATCCGGGTAATTATGGCAAGCTCATTGTCTATAATTTCCCTAAAGGGAAGCTGGTTTATGGTCCGGCCCAGATTGATGCTCTGATCAACCAGGACCCTGATATCGCCCAGCAGTTCACCCTATGGGATCAGGCCGGCTCCCAGGTCGTGCGTGGCAAGATGATCATCCTACCGATCGGCAACAGTGTGCTTTTCATTCAACCCGTGTATTTAAAAGCCACCTCACGGGTTAAAATACCGGAACTGCAACGGATCATCATGAGCGAAGGCGAGGTTGCGGTTATTGATCAATCGGTTCAACAGGCATACGACAAACTCAAGCGGCGAGTGGCGGGGCAAATGGAACCCATCGAAATGGAACCTATCGAAAGCAGCCAAATTCAAGAGGCGGAAAAAAAGAAGACCGCAGATAAGACCAAAACACCGAAGGACGAAGAGGGTGCGATGCACTCCGAGAGCAAAGAGCCTAGTTTACCCCCTTCCGGAGATCAATCCACAGTGCCGGTCAAGCCGACACCGCCTCTGAAGGTTGAGAACAATGATAAAGATTGAAGGATTCCACCTCAATCCAGTGCTTCAACACCAATCCGGTGCATAAAAAAATTAGTTCAATCATTGATTGAGATGCAGCCGTTAGAACGAATTTTAAACGGCTGCATTTTTAAGAGCCTGTTTGGTAATTAGGGGATGATCATAAAAATTTGCTTTTTTCTTTAAATTCTTCGATATCAATTTCACCATTTGCCAGACGTTTTTTCAATACATCCAACGCAGTCTGATGGGCATTGTCTGACTGGCCGAGCTTGATTACCCACCGGACAACAAGGATTAATATAACTAGAAGGATTGCCCAGAAAAAAATCATCGACCAGCCCATATATCCGCTGCCCATATATCCGCCGCTCATCATATGCGCACCTGGATAGAAGGCCTGGGTGTTACCCCATCCGGCAATAGAATTTCCTGTAAATACAAACAGTATGGCTAATACCCATATGCCAATGGAAATTATATTTTTCATCATCTTCACCTGCTTTCATTGTAATATTGAAGCTCTCCTCAGGCGACTTAACCAAAGACTAAATGCCGGGGTAAGGTCAAACGTATACCCCGACATTGTGATCAGTGGTTAGAAACAGCCGCCGTATCCGTGTCCACCCATACCCATGCCGTAATTGAAACCAGGGATTTTGTCACCAAAAAGCTTCTGCATTTCTCTTGTGTGGTCAAAACGATTTTTTTCAATCTTTGAGGACAAATCAAACAGTTCTTTTTCTAAAGTGTCTATTTTAGCCTGGTCTTTATCAGGCTTTGAATATTCCTTATTCAATTCGACACGTTTCTGGTAATATTCACTTCTAAGTTCCTGAGTTTCTGAGAAAAATTTATTCATCTGGTCGTGCATTATCTGCTGATCTTCCACGGACAGATCATTCCACATGTGGCCGCCCATATGGTAGCCATCCATCATGCTGTAACCACCCCTGTGATAGCCGTCCATCATACCATAGCCGTAGCCGCCACCCATGTGATACCCCCAGCCATGGGCAAATGTATAGCCTACAAAACCGGCAAGTAGAAGAGTGATCCCGAAAATAACAAGTTTTTTGATCGGATAATTATTCATCTCTATAAACTCCTTTATATTTGGGTTGCTAAAATCAATATCAACGCCTTTGAAATTATCTATTTTCAACAACTGTACCAAACCCATAACATCCTTATATCAGATGCAATATTCATGTTTTTAGAATCTTAATTAAAATTGACTGGTTAATTTTTAGCCAATAGGTGAATAATTATTAGGCATCG
>QKDP01000155.1 GCA_003252055.1 Desulfobacter postgatei
CCATCGGTCCGCAACATAGCCCATAGGCACTTGCAAGGCACCTGAGACAAATACCCCGGCGCTCACAAGCAATCCGATTTTTCCTCCGGCCAGGCCAAAGGTCTTGCTGGCATACAGGGGCATGAAACACCAGACAATGCCGATGCAGGCCGTGTAGGCATATCTGAAAATCACCAGACCGGCCAGTTCCCGGTCCCGGATCACCACAGCCAGGGAGGCAGGGGATCGTTTATTGATTCGAATCTGCTCTTGGGACAAAGGCGGCAGAAAGATAAGACAAAGGGCTGCGCCCAGGGCAGACAGTCCGGACATACAGTAGAATGCCGTGTCCAAAGACCAGGCCTGCTGTACCACACCCCCCATCACCGGCCCAAAAGAGAGACTTAAAAACATGGACAGGTTGAACAGCCCCATAGCATATCCTTCGGAGCCTTTGTTGGAAATTTCTCCCACATAGGCCTGGACCACGGGCATGATCATGGCAGAGCCTGCCCCCTGGATAAAACGGATGGCGATAAGCCCCTCCACATTGGCGGTCCAGACAAAGGCAATGGCCACCAGCATATAAGTCAAAAGTCCTGCCAGGATAAAGGGTTTGCGCCCCTTTTTATCTGAAAGACTGCCAAACCAGGGCAGGAAAAACGCCCGGGAAATGGAAAAGGCTCCGAAAATCATGGCCACGTAAATGCCTGCCGCACCAAGATCATGGGCATAGATGGGCAGCAGGGGCACCACAATCCCCACCCCGGTAACCGTAATAAAAATAATAAAAAAAAGGGTGATGAACACCTTTTTGTGGTCTGAAGGAATGGCCCGGTACCCACGGTCCATAATCCGGGCAGCAGCCTGGGATACGGGTTCGCGTATACCGAAGAAGAAATCCATGTTAAAAAGCTGACGCCTATGTCCTAGGCCAGGCATTCCCGAACCTGATCAATGAACCGGCTGGGGATGGCAAAATCGCCTTTGCGGTAATTGGTGTGACTTAAGTACAAAAAACGCTCAGCCCGGGTCATGGCCACATACATGAGCCTGCGTTCCTCGGACAGGGCAGCATCTCCCTCGTCAATGGAACGCCAGTGGGGAAACAGCCCCTCTTCGCACCCGGCGATGAACACCACGTCAAACTCCAGCCCCTTGGCCGAATGAATGGTGAGCAAACCCACCCCGTTTTCATCCTGGTCGTCCTCGTCTTTGTCCTCCCGGATCAAGGCGGCCTCTTCCAGGTATTCCAGCATGGTATCCTTGGCACGGGCCGTGTGGATCAGCTGTTCGATATTCTCTTTTTTGGAAATGAATTCCTCATCGGTTTTTGTCTTATTTTTCAGGAAGTCTATATACCCGGTGCGGTCAATGACGGTTTCCATGGCCATAGCCGGGGCCATGTCATGGATGGTATCCAGGATATCCAGGGCCTCGGACATATTTTCATGGACCTTTTTGGTCAAAAGCCGTTCCCGGACCATGATCCGGGCGGCTCCCTGAAGAGACCCTCCCTGACCGCGAAGGTCAACCAGCTTCTTAATCATGGCCGGGCCGATCCCCCGCTTGGGCGTATTGATAATCCGTTCAAAGGAGAGATCATCATTGGGGAAAAACGAGGCGCTTAGATAGGAGTTAATGTCCAGTACTTCCATACGTTCAAAAAAGCCCTGGGAGCCCATGAGACGGTAAGGAATGCGAAAGCTTCGGAAAATTTTTTCAAAGGGCAGGGAGCAGAATTTGGTCCGGTAGACCACGGCCATCCTGTCAAAGGGAATGCCCTGCCCCTGCTTGTGAAGATTCAGGATACGCCTGGCAGCCCACTCGGCTTCATGGGCATCGGACATGAACTCATAGATCTCCACCACCCCGCCTTTTTTCTGTGAAAAACAGCGTTTCTCCATTTTATCGGGGTTGTAATCAATAAGATCATTGGCTGCCTGGACAATCTCGTCGGCAGATCTGTAGTTTTCCTCCAGCCTGAAAATTTTTGCATCTTTATATTTTTGTGCAAACCGTAAAAAGTGATTTACATTGGAGCCGCGGAATCCATAAACCGCCTGCCAGTCATCCCCTACGCAGAACAGGTTGCGGTGCTCCCCTAACAGAAGCGAAGTCAGTTCCTCCTGCAGGTTGTTGGTGTCCTGGTACTCATCCACCAGGATATAGGAAAAAAGATTCTGGTAAAAATTGCGGACATCCGCATTGTCCCGGAGCAGATCCCGGGTCTTGAGCAGGATATTGTCAAAATCAACACAGTTCATTTCTGTAAGACGCTCTTCAAACTGGGCAAAAATATCGGCCATTCGAATGTTGAGAAACCCTGGTTTACGGTCAAAATATTTGACAGGATCACCGTCGTTCTTGGCCCGGGAAATGGATGAAAGAATCCGGTTTGCGTATTTTTTATCAATATTATTCTTTACGCACAGCTCCTTGATCAGCTTGCCCTGCTGGTACACGGTGAACACCTGCAACGGCGGGGTATACCCCATGATCTGACAATGCCGTTTCAAGATCATCAGACAGGCGGAGTGATAGGTTCTCACCCATTCAAAGCGCATCTGGGGGAGACCTGTCATCTCCATCAGCCGGGTTTTCATTTCCTGGGCCGCCTTATTGGTGAAGGTAATGGCCAGAATACGCTCCGGGGCATGGCCCGTGGCAATGAGGTGGGAAAATTTGGCAGTAAGTGTTCTTGTTTTACCGGAACCGGCTCCCGCAACCACTAGGGCCGGGGAGCCGGTATGATCAACAGCGTCCTGCTGGGGCTGGGATAGTTGCATAAAGCGTAATTACGTGTCCTCAATGATTTTTTTCAAATCGGTTTCAATTTCGGTTTTAATCTCTTCCAGGCGGGACTCGGTCAGGGCCTCAAAGCGAAGCACCAGGGCCGGCTGGGTATTGGAGGCCCGCACAAGGCCCCACCCGTCCTCATAGATGGCCCGCATCCCGTCAATGTCAATGACCTTTTGCCGGGCTTTATACAATGCCACTATCTTTTCCACAACCTTGAACTTGACCTCGTCCGGGCAGTCAACCCGGATCTCCGGAGTGGTAAAGGTTTTGGGCAGGTCTTTAATTAATTCATCCACACCAAGGCCGGTGCTGTCCATGATTTCCAGAAGCCGGCAGGATGCATACAGGGCATCATCATATCCGTAGTAACGATCCTTGAAAAACATGTGCCCGCTCATTTCTCCGGCCAGTGCCGCATCCTCTTCCTTCATTTTCTTTTTAATCAGGGAGTGGCCTGTGCGCCACATGATCGCGTTGCCGCCCATCTTTGCAATCTGATCATACATGACCATGGAGCACTTGACCTCGGAGATAAAGGTGGCGCCGGGGTGCCGGGACAAAATCTCTTTGGCATAAATCACCATGAGCTGGTCCCCGTAAATGATGTTGCCGAACCTGTCCACCACACCGATGCGGTCGGCATCCCCGTCATAGCCGATGCCAAGATCCAGATGATTTTTTTTCACCAGGGCGATGAGATCCGTCATATTTTTTTTCTGGGTGGGATCTGCCTCGTGGTTGGGAAAGGTGCCGTCCAGATCGCAGTACAGATCATGGACTTCGCAGCCCAGTCCTTTCAGCACCGGTAACGCAGTTATGCCGCCGGTACCGTTGCCGGCATCAATGCCTACCCGGATTACATTTTTCAGCGTGATGTTCTCCTGGATCATGGCTATATATGGAGAAATTACGTCAACCTTTGTCAACGTGCCCTGGCCCTGGGTATAGGCCTGGTCTTCTATGATCTTGCGTATATCCTGCAGTCCGTGGCTGTGGATGGAATCCAGCCCGCTCATCAGCTTGAACCCGTTGTATTCCGGTGGATTGTGGCTGGCCGTAATCATGGCCCCGCCTTCAAGGCTAAGATGGTGAATGGAAAAATAGAGAACCGGGGTGGGGCAGACACCGATGTCCACGACATTGCATCCTGCGGACAATACCCCGTCAATAAATGCCTTTGAATAGGCTTCAGAAGTGATGCGGCAGTCCCGGCCAACAGATACTTTTTTGCGGCCCTGTCCCATAAGCAGTGATCCATATGCCTTGCCTACGGCATTGGCGTCCTGTTCGGAAATTTCTTCCCCTGCAATGCCGCGGATGTCGTATTCCCTGAATATTCCAGGATGCATAATTACCTCCTTTTATATGAAAGTTACAATAAGCTGTTGAATTGCTTTCATGCTTTGTTGTGGGTTGAACCTGGGTATTGATAGACCAGGTCAGCCCATGGCTGTTATATAAAATTTGAAACAAGCGCCAGAATTCCGGCCAGCCAGCAATAGGGTGCAAACAGATGAAATTTTCCGGTGTTCACCAGTTTTAATAAGAGTTTTAATGCTGCCAGACCAACGATGAACGAAACGATTGTACCATAAATGGTGGCAGGGTCAATGTGCCCCTGGGATTCCATCATGTCTTTGAAACTGAGCACCTGGGCACCGAGAATAGCAGGGACGGATAAAAGAAATGAGAACCGGGCCGCTGTCTTTCTGTCCAGACCCGTGAAAAGTCCGGTGGCAATGGTGGCACCGGACCGGGAAATGCCGGGGATAACGGCAAGGCCTTGGACAATGCCGATGATAACAGCCCGTGAAGGGGTTACAGGTTCACCTTTTTCAACCCTGTAGTAATGCCTGGATACCCACAGCAGCCCCCCTGTTACCAGAAGCATGGCACCGACTAATATGGAAGAGGTAAATAGAATGTCCTCAAACTGTTTCAGCACGAATCCGATAATTGCCGTGGGTACTGATCCAATGATAATGGCGGCAGCCAGGGCCAGATTCGTTTCATGTCCTGAAGCATCCCGGGTTCCGGCGTAGTATACAAGGCTCTTTAAAATTTCCCGGATATCCTTAAAATATACAATAAAAATCGCACCCAGGGTTCCCATATGTACGGACGCGTCAAAAACAAGGCCAGATTCAGTAATGTTGAAATAGATCTGACCCAGGACCAGATGGCCGGAACTGCTTACCGGCAGGAACTCTGTCAATCCCTGAAGGATACCTAAGATTATACCCTGATAGATTTCCATATTCTTATCCCGACTTGATTGTTGTAGTAAAAATTAGAAAGTTATGGGTTAAGCTTGGGACATATATAATTGTTTGCGTAAAATTGCAAGGTTGCAAAAGGCGTCACATTCTTCCTATATTGAAAAAGAACAGTTGATTTCATTTATTTTCTTTTGTAGTATATTTCAGATTCTTTTGTACGGGCACTCATCTTTAACAAGTTTAAAACTAATTCTTAGAAAAAGGAGATCATGATGAACACGAAACGTTTAATGCAAACCCTTTTGACCATCACCACCTGTCTCTTCATGTTTGGTTGCGTCACCGTGAATCAGCATCCGGCAGGGCTTCCCGAATTTTCCGCCCATCAGTTTGATGCGTCCATGTATCAGTCCAAAGTGGATAATTTTGTTATTATTCTGGATGCCTCCAGTTCCATGAATGAATACTATATGGACAACCCCAAATTCATGATCGGCAAGGCAATTGCCGGACGCATGAATGCGACCATTCCTGAACTCGGACAGATTGCAGGTCTGAGAAGCTTTGGACATGACGAGTCCGTATCCAAAAACGAAACCGAACTGTTTTACGGCATGGCGGAGTACAACACGGCTGCACTGGGTGAACAACTTGATGCGATTTCAAAAGCCGGCGGATACACCCCCATTACTTCAGCCATAGAAGCCATGGGTAAGGACCTTGAAAGCCATCCCGGAAAAACCGCCGTTATTATCATTTCCGACGGGGTGGACCCGGCGATAACACCGGACGTAGCAACGGCTTTAGCAACGGCTACCGCCGTTAAACAACAGTATGGCGATAACATCTGCATCTACCCCATTCAGGTAGGCAATTCTGAAGAAGGTACAGCATTCCTTTCTGAGCTTGCAAGCATTGGCGGATGCGCAAGTCTGATAAATGCCGACGAGCTTCTGGATGCCGATGCAATGGCCGCTTTTGTTGAAGAGGTATTCCTGGAAAAAGGACCCATGGACAGTGATGGCGACGGTGTACTTGATCCCGACGACCAGTGCCCTGGAACGCCCATAGGTGCCAAAGTAAATGCAGTTGGCTGCTGGGTTCTTGATAACGTGCTGTTTGATTTTGATAAAGACATAATCAAACCCGAAGCCTTTGCACAGCTTGATGATGTTTATGAAATTTTAGAAAAAAATCCTGCAATGAGTATTGAACTCCAGGGACACACTGATAATATCGGCTCTAGAAAATACAACATGGGCCTGTCCCAGAGACGTGCGAATTCCGTTGCCCAATACCTGGTAAACAAAGGTATTGCCCGCAACCGTCTGGCCACCACCGGCTTTGGATTTGACAAACCCGTTGCCCTGAACAGCACAGCCTTTGGCCGCTCCTTGAACAGAAGGGTTGAAATCCATCCCTACTAAACCTTAAGGTTCCGCGGTTAAACGCAATAGTTAAATAAACAAAAATCCCTGACGAACATTGTTTCGCCAGGGATTTTTTTATGGGTATCCAGTGAATTAATTGATACCATGTCTGGAGCAAGAGCACGATTAAGTATCAATTTGCGACAAACATATTTCTTTGTCCGGTTTCAAACTCTTCCAGCGCTTTGATGGACATGGCGGCAAATGGAATTGCTTCCAGCCGTCTCAACCCAATCTCATCGCCGGTCAGTTCACAGTATCCGAAACTGCCGTCGTCAATACGCGCTAACGCACGATCTACCTGCACGATCATATCTGAATGGCGTTCAAAACTTTTTACCTCAAGCTCCAGATCAATATATGAGTTGCTCCGGTCAAGGATATCGGCCTGGGCTGCTTCAAGGGTTTTAATCTTTTTTATGGATTTGGAAATTCTGTTGTGCAGTTCATCCTTTCGCTGCATCAGTTTACCCTTAAAATAAGCGAGTTGGCCCTCGCTCATATAGGGCTCGTTGTCCAAAGGACAATACCTGTCCGAAAATAATTGCGAAACCTGTGCCATTTTCTGTATTTGCCTCCATGACAAAAGAGTTTTAGAAAAATACAGAAAATTTTTTACCTGGCAAAGGTTAAGAAGCAATTATGACCCTGTTAGATTACTGTTTTTTGTGTTTGGGCGAAAATTTGCCCAGATGCAAGGCGCAGAAAAATTTTCAACCGGAGCATACTAAAGTATGTGAGGATTGGAAATTTTTTACAACGCCGCAGATGGGTGGCTTTGCGTTCAAACACTTTAAAGGGGGCATCTGCTGCATGGCCAGCAGATGCCCTGCAAACATTTCAAAGGCAACAATGGCGGATACCGGATAGCCGGGGATCCCAAAAACCGGTCATTTTAAAACGTCTTTTACACGCGCCATGGCCTTGGCTACATTTTCAGGACTGTTAAATGCAGAAATTCTTATGTATTGGGCCCCGCACCGGCCAAAGCCCTGGCCCGGTGTGCAGACCACACCTGCCTTGTCCAGGAGCAGGTCAAAAAATTCCCAGGAATCCCGGCCATTGCCGTCAATCCAGATGTATGGGGCATTTTTACCCCCCACATGGTCAAAGCCCAAGTCTGTCATGGTCTGGCATACTACCCGGGCATTGGCCAGGTAATAGTCGATGTTTGCTTTAATCTGGGCCTGGCCCTCCGGACTGTAAACCGCCTCGGCAGCCTTTTGCACCGGATAGGAGACGCCGTTGAATTTGGTGGACTGCCGACGGTTCCACATGTTATGCAAGGAAACCTTGGATCCGTTGGCCGTATAGATCATGCAAGCTTTGGGCACCACTGTAAATCCGCAACGGGTCCCCGTAAAACCGGCGGTCTTGGACAAGCTTCTGAATTCCACGGCCACCTCTTTGGCCCCTGGGATTTCATAAATGCTTCTGGGAAGCTCCTCATCCCGGATAAAGGCTTCATAGGCGGCATCAAACAGGATCAGGGCCTTATTGTCCCGGGCATAATCCACCCAGGCGGCAAGCTGATCCCGGGTGGCCGTGGCCCCTGTGGGATTGTTGGGAAAGCAAAGATAGATCAGATCCACGGGCGAGTCGGGCAGATCCGGCATAAACCCCTTTTCCTTCAGGCAATCCATATAAACAATGCCCTGGTACCGCCCGTCTTTGAACTCACCGGTCCTGCCGGCCATGACATTGGTATCCAGATACACCGGATACACCGGATCCGGGATGGCAATGGTGATATCATTGGCGAACAACTCCTGGAAATTACCTGTATCGCATTTGGCCCCGTCGGACACAAAAATTTCATCCGCTTCAATATCCGCACCCCTGGACTGGAAATCACCGGCTGCAATGGCCTGCCTTAAAAACAGGTATCCCTGCTCAGGACCATAGCCTCTGAATGTGGCATCACCGGACATTTCATCCACACCCTTCTTAAAGCCCTGAATAACCGCAGGGGGCAACGGCAGAGTAACATCACCGATGCCAAGGCGAATCACCTCCTTGTCAGGATTGCTGTCCTGGTAGAGTTGAACCCGTTTGGCGATATCTGCAAACAAATATGACGCATTAAGCTTATTGTAATTTTCATTGGCTGTAATCACGCGTAAATTCCTTATTTCGTTATTAGCGGTTCCAGTTAACCGGCGATCTGCCGGGCAAAATTTGTGTTTATCAATTTGTGTTTATCTGAGACAATATTTGGTTTTAGTCAAAACAGGCACTGATGTCAATTTAATGCAAATGAAAACATCATATCTGTTTTATCTTTCAGCCTGTGACGATTTTTCGGTATTGCGATTCTTCACAAAAAACACTATCTAATATTTTCCATATATTAATGAGAAATAAAGAGGAATATAATGGATATTAACCCCTTCCCTTTTCTGCTCAGTGCCCTTGGAAAATTTATTTATGCACGAATGGGCTGGACATACGATCCGTTGCCGGCCTATTGGGAACCCAGATGCGTGGCCATTGGTTTTCCCCACACGACCAACATGGACACGGTCCGCGCCCTGACCTATATCAAACTTGCCGGGATTAATGCAAAACTGCTGATCAAATCCAAGTGGTTCTTTTTTCCCATGTCGATTTTTTTAAAAAGTCTTGGGGGCCTTCCGGTACGGCGTAACAAGTCCTGTGGATTTGTGGACAGCGTAATTAAAAAGTTTGAAGCAAATGAGAACCTGGTGGTGGCACTGGTGCCCGAAGGTACCCGCAAGTCCGTACCCACAATCAAGACCGGATTCTGGTACATTGCCAAAGGCGCGGATGTTCCTATTATCTGCTGGTATCTGGACAACCAGCGCCAAAGAACCCGATGGCTGGGCAAAATACATCCGGGAAAGAGCCTGGAACAGGACCTTCACAAAATACATTCAATTTATAGCCGTGCCGGATTTTCAATTCCCACCAAAATTAAGAATAATTAACCCCTAAACCTTTTTTTATTTAAAATAAAGATTGACAGTCTTAATAAGTGCCTTTAGTGTTT
>QKDP01000261.1 GCA_003252055.1 Desulfobacter postgatei
CAAATCGAGCAAGGTTTTTCAATGATATTATTTGGGTGGATTGAAATAGCCGTGGATGAGATGGGGAAAGGTCTGGCTCAAGTCTTTTATCAGAGTTGCCATGCCGGTGGGGGACCCGCCGGGTGAAGCATTTTCCATGATGCGGATATAATGCCGGGGATCAAAATTAAGGTTGCGCCACTGGATCATGTTGATGTCCGTGTCCCGGATAAAATCAAAAAGGCTTTGTTTTTCCTGTTGGCAATCGCTAAATCCCGGGCAGTTCAGGTAATTGATTGCCACAAAACGGCCTTGGGCCCTGGCCTTTTTGATACTGTCCACAACATCTTCAAAACAATAGGATTTGGGACGAAAATAGGCGGTATAACAATCTTTGCGCACCGAATTCATGCTCACGCGCATGCTGTCCAGGCCGGCTTTGCACAACCGTTCCACCCGGTCGGGCAAACTGGCATTGGAGTTCAGGTTGATGGTGCCTTGATCGGTCTTTTCCCGGATCAGGACAATGGCCTTTTCAATGGCATCTGCCGAGGTTAACGGTTCTCCCTCGCACCCCTGGCCAAAACTGACCACGGCTTTTTCAACTTTCAGGATATGTTCCAGGGCAACGCCTGCAATCTCTTCCGGATCAGGGATAAAGGATATTCTGTCCTGGCAGGCGCACAGGTTATTTTCCGTTTGAAGGGAGATGCACCCAAGGCACCGGGCGTTGCAGACCACGGAGGTCGGCAGCGGTGCTTCATACCGGCCCAGGAAAAAATTTTTGCCGGCCGGGCACCCGTATTCCAGGGCACATTTCTCCAGATGGCGCATCAGCCGATTGTCCGGATATTTTTTTCTGTATTTTTCCACCCCCTTCTGAACCTGGTCAATGGGCATCAGCCGCAGATCCTGCCGGGGTTCGTCATCCACCTGAAGGGCCGCGGACCTGAAATTGTTTTTCCCAAACCCCAACGCGCCATAGGAAAAAAGGGGCAGGGGAGTCTCCATGCCAAAATCATCGTAGGCGCAAAAATGCAAGTTCACATACCCCGGAGAGTTGAATACGCCCACCGGATAAATACGCTGGTCAGGCTGGAAGGGGTTGGTTTCAAGCGTTTCAAACCGGTCTGTGACAAGGTTGAATACAATGGGGGCTCTGTCGGGCAGCATCATCAGTTCACTGCCGTGGGGCATGGGACAGGTACCGGATTTTGTCAGAATAAAAAAATCATTCCCGGACATGCCTGCGGCAGCATATCCGTCCAGTTCAAAAATAGTACCATGTTCATCAGCCACCACAGCCGTGAGCATCTGTTTATTGATATATGCCATGATGAAGCAGGATATACCAGAATGGTGCCGGGATCTCAATTAAAGATTATTATGGCCGCATATTAGCAGCTTGGCCTTTTTGTCGGATATCTTATTTTTCTTCGCTCCCGATAAAGCGATAAATGGCGGCACCAAGCAAGCTGCCCACAATCGGCGCTAGCCAGAACAGCCAAAGCTGTGAAATCGCCCACTCGCCTACAAATACGGCAACCCCGGTACTACGTGCCGGGTTCACAGACGTATTCGTTACAGGAATAGAGATCAAATGGATGAGCGTAAGGCATAACCCGATCGCTATTGGGGCAAGCCCTTGGGGTGCCCGCTTGTCGGTGGCTCCAAGAATGACGATGAGAAACATCATGGTCATAACGATTTCGGATATTAATGCCGCAAGCAGACTGTATCCGCCAGGGGAATGATCGCCGTAACCGTTTGAAGCAAACCCTGCAGAAAGTTCAAATCCCGGCTTACCACTTGCAATGAGGTATAGGACCCCCCCCGCTGCAATGGCACCCAAGACCTGCGCAATAAAGTAAGGCGGTAATTCCTTTGCCGGAAATCGGCCGCCCGCCCAAAGACCTACCGAAACGGCTGGATTAAGATGGCATCCTGATATATGCCCGATGGCAAATGCCATTGTCAGCACGGTCAAACCAAAGGCCAGGGCAACACCAAGCAGGCCAATGCCGACATTTGGAAACGCAGCAGCTAATACCGCACTACCGCATCCCCCGAGAACCAGCCAAAAGGTACCAAAGAACTCTGCGCCATACTTTTTCATACGGATTTCCTTTGCTTATTTTTAATATGGTTTAAAGCGAGGCTTGATCACACCTCTCATTTGAGGTCAAAAATGTATAGATGCGGCGGTTATTTCTTTATCAGACGATACAGAGCCAAAAGGATAACAGCCCCACCGATAGCCAGCAATAGACTGACTAAGTTAAAGCCGGTAACTTTTCCAATCCCGAGGAAGGATCCTATAAAACCACCCACGAAGGCGCCTGCTATTCCTATCAAGATGGTAATAATAATTCCTCCGGGATCTTTGCCCGGCATGATGAATTTTGCAAGCGCACCCACAATCAATCCCATTACGATCCAAGATAGTATTCCCATTGTCATCCTCCATATATTTTATGTTAAACAAATCAAATGGCTGAATAGTTATATGTATCATATAAATTTCAACATTCTTCATTAAACTTTAATTTGGAGATAAATATTTCTGAGAAAATAAATGCAAAAGTAACGAATTTTACGCACAAAGGGGCGTTCAATACGTTTGTTAAAGCTCGTCTTTGGCATCTTCCACCGGCTTAAGCAAATCATTGGTGTCAGCATCAATCATTCCCTGACAGTGGGGGCATGACATTTTCAATCTTTGAACATTGCCTCTGAATAGAAATCGATTACAAAACGGGCAATGATAATCCTTTAAATTCGGATCACTTTTCCTTGGAGGGATGATAGGGGTATTTTTATCATCATTCATATTTTCCGCTCTCCCATATATTCAGCACTGAGTTTTACAAAACAACCAGATTTCTGATAAAATTTAAGTAAATACAATTCAGTTGTGGTAGGCTTGTACATTTTAGGTACAACGGTTGTTGAAAAAAAATAAACTGCGAACAAAACCATAGATGTTCACATTGACCACCAATAATGATACATCGTGCCTGTCAACTTCGATAAAGATATTAAATGATACGGGGTCCGTCAATGGCAGACTCCATTTTTAAACAGTAAAGTTACTCGGGATATGACTCTCCCATCTGGATTATTTTTGACGATACGTACTGAGGAAATCACCCAGGTCCTGCATTGCGTTTGACAGGACCTTTGATTCCGGTAACATAACTATTCTAAAATGATCTGGTTCCGGCCAGTCAAATCCACTGCCTGCAACAAGTAAAATATGCTTACTTTCCAGT
>QKDP01000030.1 GCA_003252055.1 Desulfobacter postgatei
AAAAGCAGTGACTACGGTTTTGGTGTAATGAATGATAAAGCAGTCTTCGGCAGGTTCCCAATAGGGTACGGGCTCCATGTAGAACATGTAAACACCGGGTCTTTTGATTTTGTAATCTGTTTTCCAGGCCGTGTGATCCATAACTTTTGCCTGTTTTAATGTACTCAGAAGATCCTGTGCCTCGCCGTTAGCGCGCACAGCAAATACTTTGGGCTTGACAAGTTCCATCCCGATGCCCTCAAAGGGGTGGGAAAAAGAGGCCGTGATATGAACGGTGCGGTCGTCATCCTGCATAACCATGTTGTCCGAAGGGATGACCATTCCATAGTGTGCCTGGACACTTACGGCAGTGAACATAAGAACAAGAAACAAGAATCCTGATGCGGTCAGTGATTTTTTCATCGGTTTTTTCTCCTGTGAATCCTTGAAGTATTAAAAAATGCGCAAAATAGCGTTGCCAGCTTAAATTTCAACCTTCTTGGCCGGGTTCGAAAAAATAATGAAATTAATTTGAACCACAGACTTCATGTCTGCATTACAATATTTGCTCTTCTATCTTAAAAAAACGATTGAATCAATGGAAAATGTTGTATGAGCGCATGCGGTGTCTAATTATTTACTATATGGTCATATAAACAATTCCCCTTCGCTGCGGAACACCTGGTTAATCCCTTTTTGGGAAAATACAATCTGCCACAGCTGATTTCGCCGGGTCCTGAAACTGGCTGCACAGGACAGGAGATAATAGGTCCACATGCGGAAAAATCGTATGTCGTATTGGTCTTTGATTAAATTCCAGTTTTTTGTAAAATTTTCATACCAGGCCATGAGGGTCCTGTCATAGTAAGGGCCCAGGTTATGCAGGTCTTCCAAAATAAATAACCCTTCTGCGGCGTGGGAGACCTGCCTGGCAGAGGGAATCATGGAATTGGGGAAAATATATCTGTTGATCCAGGGGTCCGTTTCTTTGGCAGATGTATTTCTTGCGATGGTGTGCAGAAGAAAAAGTCCCTCGTCTGCCAGGCACCGGTGGACCACTTTCATAAAGGTCCTGTAATTTTTCCATCCCACGTGTTCAAACATGCCGATGGAGACAATCCTGTCATATTTTTTATTCAATTTACGATAGTCGGACAGTTCAATTGTTACATCAAGGTTTTTGCACTGTTCCCGGGCATGTTCTGCCTGCTCTTTTGAAACGGTGATGCCCTTGACTTTTACGCCGTAAGTCTCAGCCGCATATTTTGCGAACCCGCCCCATCCGCATCCGATATCCAGAACCGCCATCCCGGGTTTGAGACCGATTTTCCGACAGATTAGATCCAGCTTTCCGGTCTGGGCCTCATCCAGATTATCGGCATAGTGCCAGTATCCGCACGAATAATTCAGCCCTTTATCCAGCATGATTTTAAAAAGGGTATTGCCGATATCGTAATGCCTTTGTCCGATGATAAACGCCCGGGTTTTGCTTTGAACATTCATAAGCCTGGCTTTGAAAATTTCCCAGAGCGCGGCCGGCTTCAGGGATTTGACCTTTTTATCCAACCGGGATTCAAGAATCCTTTTGAAGAATTCATCCAGAGCCCTGCAATCCCACCATCCATCCATATAGCTTTCCCCCAGGGCAAGGGAACCGCCCGAGATGATTCTCTGGTAAAATTGGGGGTTGTTGATTTGAATATCCCAGGGACGATTCCCATTGATCTGGATATCCATTGGTTGCAAGATTGTTTCTATAATCTGCTGTGCTTTTTCTCCTTTCATGGTTCCTTTTCCTTTCCGGCCCTGATCCTGCTTTTTCTTGGGTGTTGCAAGTTCAAAGGGCCAATGAATGAAAGACCCGGAAAGCCTGTCTAACTATGCAGGCTCAAGGCCTTCGTAGTTAATAAGTTCTTATTTTGGCACAAAAGAAAGTGGTTTTCAACTTTATTAGAAAGCCCAAGAATGCAGTTGAAAAAACAGGCAGCAGGTTTTTTAAAATTTGCTGCCTGTCACGGTTTTACAGTATCGGGTTATTTGTTTTTGGAACTTAATTCCGGGAACTGGTGATAAAAGAATTCAGTTACCTGGTCAGCGGTTTTGCTCTCCTCATTTTCTCGAAGCTCTATACGCCGGATTTTCCCGGAGATGGTTTTAGGCAGTACGTCCACAAATTCAATGATTCTGGGAATCTTGAACTTGGCCAGCACGTCAATGGTGTGCTTGAACAGTTCCAGGGCCAGTTCCTTTGATGGTTTCTGTCCAGGAATTAGGATAACAAACGCTTTTACCAGCTGGTGACGTTTGGGATCAGGCACACCCACCACGGCAGTCTCCATGACGGCCGGGTGCTCAATCAGCGCACTTTCCACCTCAAATGGGCCGACCCGGTAATCACTGGTTTTGATGACATCATCAGCACGCCCCACAAACCACCAGTAGCCGTCCTTGTCAAAGGTGGCTTTGTCACCGGTGAAATACAGTCCGTGCTTAAATGCTTCAGATGTTTTTGCCTCATTGTTAATGTATTCCTGAAACAGTCCAATGGCGCGCCAGTTGGAAAGACGGATCACGATATGGCCGGTGGTGTCAGGTTCTGCAATCTCTTTTCCTTCATCGTCGGCTAGAATGACATCGTACATGAATGAGGGATATCCAAAAGACCCTAGGCGCATTTTGCCTTGCATCCAGGGCGGATTTCCGATCATGGCTGTGCATTCGGTCTGGCCGTAAAAATCGCGGATTTCAGTGCCCGTGGCGTCCCGCCACTGGTCAATGACTTCCGGATTCAACGGTTCGCCTGCACTCAAGGAATATTTCAGGTTCGAAAAATCATATTCTGCCAGGTCAAGGCCCACAAAGGCGCGCCAGGCCGTGGGGGGGGCGCAGAATGAATTGATTTTATATTTGGCCACAAAGCTTAAGTATTTTTTAATATCCAGCGTGGTGAAATTAAAGCCTGTGGCAGTGCCGCCGACGTTAAAGGGGCAGAAAAAGCTGCTCCATGCCCATTTAGCCCATCCGGGCGCACTTAAGTTGTGATGAACGCCTCCGGGTTCAAGCCCGAGGATCACGGCTGTTGACATATGGCCCAAAGGATAGGAGATGGCGGAATGTCCGACCCGCTTGGGAAACCCTGTGGTGCCGGAGGTGAAAAAGCAGAACAGAACGTCCTCACTGTTGATGGTTGCAGGTAATGCTTGCGAAGATTCCTCTGCAATCTCAGGATAGGATGTCCACCCCTCTTTGGCGCCAAGGATAATTTTGGCCTTGGGTGTGCACCCGGCTTTGGCCAGGGCATCGTCCACCAGGCCGGTGAGGCTCTCATGGGCAACAATAACATCCGGTGGATATGCTTCAAAACGGAACTGGATTTCGCGTTCGGTCATGGTGGTGGCAGTGGGAACGGCTACAAAACCGCCTTTGATGGCGGCAAAGGAGGCAAACCAGGTTTGGGGGACAATGGGCGTCAACATATAAATGTTGTCACCCTTCTCCACCCCTTTTTTACGCAGATAATTTAACATCTTGTTGCCGTTTTCAGCCAACTGAGTATATGTATACTGCTCTTGTTCATCTGTATGCAGGTCTGCCCAGATAAGCGCCGGCTGGTCCGGTCGCTCCTTGACGTGTATATCTTCGAAAATTTCCTGGGCCCAGTTAAAGGTTCGGGGCAGTTCGGCTGAATTCAGTTCTTTAAAAAACGTTTTTGCTTGGATTTCACGTTGAGCCATATCCTGGATCCCATTGAGGGCCATCACCCCTTTATAAAAGCTTTCCAACGCCATTTTTCTCTCCCCGGTTAAGTTGATTACACATCATGTTTTAAGGCCGCTCCTGCCTTGCCCTTAAAGGCAAAACACCCAAGAAAGGTCTATAATTTAAAAAACTGTTATTTATATCAGGCCGGCAGTTTTCTACCAATCGGTTGAAGTCCTAATTTTTATGTAAGTGAATTGCGTTGTGCACCATAGGTAAATTTATTCGCAACATGTAGGTAAACAAACCTACATGTTGGGGTTGTGCCCGGCTGGGGGGCATATTTCAGGCTATTGATAATCTTTTTATCCTTTGTTATACTTTGCTTGAAAAAAATCTTCAATAATACAATTAAACATCCGTTTCCGGAAAAAGCGTTGGCGAATTCTTGATCTCGATTTTTTATGAAGGAGGAAAGATGAGTGACGCTGTAGAAGTATACAAGCCCCAACATAACGTACGTGTCATCACAGCCACGTCCCTTTTCGACGGCCATGACGTGGCCATCAACATGTTCCGAAGGCTGCTCCAGAGCACTGGTGCTGAGGTCATCCATCTGGGCCACAACCGTTCTGTAAAGGAAATTGTGGAAGCAGCCATTGAAGAAGATGCCCAGGGGATCGCCGTTTCCAGTTACCAGGGCGGGCATATCGAGTTTTTCAAATATATCGTGGACCTTTTGAAAGAACAAAATGCATCTGACATTAAGGTTTTCGGCGGCGGCGGCGGCGTTATTGTGCCCGATGAGATCCAGGCGCTTCATGATTATGGCGTAGTGAGAATATATTCTCCTGAAGACGGGACACGGATGGGACTCCAGGGAATTATCAATCATATGGTAAAGGAAATGGATTTTTCCACGGTACAGGATGATGCCGTTGATTTTAACGCGTTGTCTTGTGACAACAAACGCCTGGTGGGCAGGGCAATTACCGCAATGGAACAAGCCAAGGCCTCCAACAATGGCCATTTGGCCCATTTTAGAACTGAACTGTTGAAGAAGATCGGAAACAGAGCTGTGCCGGTCATGGGCATCACCGGTACCGGTGGGGCGGGAAAGTCTTCGCTGATTGACGAGCTGATTCTTCGAATGATCAATGACGTGAAAGATATGAAGATCGCTGTGATCTGTTCGGACGCATCCAGAAGAAAAACCGGCGGTGCCCTTTTGGGGGATCGCATTCGAATGAACGCCATCGGAAATGATCGTGTCTACATGCGCTCCCTATCTACACGAAGATCCCATACGGAAATCCCGGAGGCACTGGGAGACGTCATTTCTGTGGCCAAGGCCGCTGGATTTGATCTTATCATCGCGGAAACCGCCGGCATCGGTCAGGGGGATTCCCATATTATTGACCAGGTGGATTTCTCCATGTATGTTATGACGGCCGATTTCGGGGCGGCAAGCCAGTTGGAAAAAATCGATATGCTGGATTTTGCGGACCTGATTGTGGTCAACAAATTTGAAAAACGAGGAGGAGAGGACGCTGTCAGGGATGTTCGCAAGCAGGTGCAAAGAAACCGGAACGCATGGGACAGGCAGTCGGAAGAGATGCCGGTATTCGGCACAATTGCGTCCAAATTCAACGATGACGGTGTAACCGCCCTTTATCAGGCCCTGCTGCAGACTGTTTTTGAAAAAACCGGTGTTACCTTTGAAAGCCGGATGCCTAAAGTCGATGTGAAAACATCGTCCTCAAAAACGGTGATTATCCCGCCGGAGAGAACACGCTACCTCTCAGAAATTGCTGACACCATACGGGATTACCACAAGCATACGGAAATACAGGCGGAGGCCATCCGCAGAGTCTGGCATCTGGAAGAAAGCGCCAGAGCCATTGATGAGAGCCTGCTTGACGGGGATAAAACACAACTGATCGAAAATTTAAAAAAGGAAATTGACGCTGCCAAAGGACTGGTCGATGGCGAGGCCAAGGAACTCGTAACACAATGGGATGACATGAAGGACGCCTATACAAAGGACGAACTGGTCTACTCGGTTCGGGGGAAAGAAATAAGCGTCCCTCTGTATACCAAATCCTTATCCCATCAGAAAATTCCCAAGATCTGTCTCCCCAAATTCAAGGACCCTGGAGAGATCTACCGGTGGCTGCGGCGCGAAAATCTTCCGGGGTACTTCCCTTATACTGCCGGTGTGTTTCCTCTAAAACGGGTGGGGGAGGACCCTACGAGAATGTTTGCCGGAGAAGGCGACCCGGCCCGAACCAATACCCGTTTTCGTCTGCTTTCCGGCAACTACGAGGCAAAAAGATTGTCTACGGCATTTGATTCGGTAACTTTGTACGGCTGTGATCCGGAGTTGCGGCCGGATATTTACGGCAAGGTCGGCAACGCAGGCGTCAGTGTATGTACGTTGGAAGATGTCAAAGTACTATACAGCGGCTTCGACCTCTGCGCTTCTTCCACTTCCGTCTCCATGACCATCAACGGGCCGGCGCCTATCATGCTTGCCATGTTCATGAATACGGCCATTGATCAGCAGGTGGACAAATACACAAAAGAGAACGGTAAAGTCCCGACAAGGCAGACGTATCAAAATATTCGCGAATCGGTACTAAGCAATGTTCGCGGCACGGTTCAAGCGGATATTTTGAAGGAAGATCAGGGGCAGAATACATGTATTTTTTCCATTGAATTTGCCCTGAAAATGATGGGGGATATCCAGCAGTACTTTATCGAAAACAATGTGCGCAATTTTTACTCCGTATCCATTTCAGGCTATCACGTCGCTGAAGCCGGGGCCAATCCCATTACCCAACTGGCCTTGACCTTATCCAACGGCTTTACCTATGTAGAATACTACCTTTCCAGGGGCATGCCCATTGACAGTTTCGGGCCCAACCTATCATACTTTTTTTCCAACGGCATGGAGCCCGAATATACGGTCATCGGGAGGGTCGCCCGAAGAATCTGGTCCATTGCCATGAAAAAAAAGTACAACGCTTCGGCACGTTCACAAATGCTGAAATACCACATCCAGACCTCCGGAAGATCATTGCACAGTCAGGATATCCAGCTCAACGACATCCGGACCACCTTACAGGCCCTTTGCGCGGTATATGACAATTGCAACAGCCTGCATACCAACGCTTTTGACGAAGCCATTACAACCCCTACGGAGGCGTCGGTGCGACGGGCCCTGGCCATCCAGTTGATTATCAATCGGGAGTGGGGGTTGACCAAAAATGAAAATATGAACCAGGGAAGCTTTATCGTCGAAGAGTTGACGGATCTGGTGGAAGAGGCGGTGCTCATGGAATTTGACCGCATCTCGGAACGGGGCGGCGTGTTGGGCGCCATGGAAACGGGATATCAGCGAAGCAAAATTCAGGAAGAATCCGTCTACTATGAGACATTAAAGCACAATGGAGAGCTTCCCATTATCGGTGTCAACACATTCCGTGACCCGAATATGGAAGGCGATGTGATGACAGAAAGCAGTGCCTGCTACAGTGAACTGGCCAGAGCCACGTATGAAGAAAAACAATCCCAGTTGAAGCGATTGGCTGATTTTCAAAAACAAAATGAAGAAGATGCGCCCCAGGCGCTGGAGAAACTTCAACGGGTGGTCCTTTCAGGGGGGAACATCTTTGAAGAATTGATGGAAACAGTTAAGGTCTGCAGCCTGGGCCAGATTACCAGGTCCCTTTACGATGTGGGCGGCCAGTATCGCAGGAACATGTAATCCGAGGAATAAATCGGTCCTTTTCCGGGTGAAACGCTGCAGGATAGGCCTGGATAAACTTGTCTACCGGTTTTATAGGCCCTTTGTGAATCAGGCTTAGCGCATAATACCTGAACAGGAGCCATGGGTCTGTAACCGGATTTTCAAGCTGTTCTGCAATGGGCGACATCGAAACAGGGTTTTGAAATCGTATTGTAAATTGCATATACTCCTGCCGGGTCAGGTGACGGATAATCCGGCATTTTGTCGGGCAGTTCTGAATATAGGCATGAATGGCGGCAAGGAAAAAAGATATACTGCAAGTCCTTGCCCGTGCAACCATATCTTTTCTTGTAAACTGGACATGGTTAGCGATTTCGTTTTTCATGGCTGTCTGCTTTTCAACAGACAGGTCATGGAAATGGGTATGGTTTAAATACTTGTTTTTTATCCGTTTGACCACCGAAGGGGTCAGTTTTTTTCTTGTCAGCCGTGCCTTGTCCGAAAAAACATCAAAATATTCTCTGATGCTTCTCATGCCCGGCGGGGTCAGTTCATCCCGGCCGTTATCAAAAAGCATATTTTCCACCTGGACATCTAAAAGGGCAGGTAAAATGGAAGGCCCCTGTTCGGTGACCACCCCAAGGGGTTTGAAATAATCCACTAAAAGGGCAGGGCGGCCGATTTTTTTTCCGGGGATAAACTTGGCTTTGGCAGTGATCCTGATTTTTTTATGGCCAAAGGGGTGCAATGCACTGGTAAATGCCGGGATGACACCAAAACACCCGTCCAGGGATATTTCAGTGCCGTAGCTGTCTGTAATGGAGGCCTTGACCGTGGAAAAGTCTTCATCCAGACCCGCCGGGATCAAAAGATCGGCAGTGGCATGCTGTTTGGTAAAGGATTGTCCCAACTGTTTTTCAAGACAAAGAATTCTATCCCGGTTGCGATCGGTCAGGCTGACTGACATGGGGATACCGGTTTGAATCAAGGCTTTTGCAAGGTAACCCTTTCCTTTTGGAATTTTGGTCAAAAGACTGAACTGGCTGACCGTTTTAAGGCGGTTAAGCACATGGGTGATGTCATGGGGATAATCACACCAGTCAAGCGGGTCTGAGCCACCGTAGAGGGCTAAATCCCTGTTGCCATGTGCAAGAAATTCATCAATAAAAGTATTGACCGCATCAAAACTGAAATGACCTCGGACTTTTGGCAACGCCCACTCATTGCAGCGGCGGCAGAAATTGGAGCAGCCTGACGTCATTTGAAAGGTGATGGCTTCGCTGAATATATATGGACGCTGCCAGGGGGCTATATCCAAACGATTTGCCCATGTTTCATATTCAATGTAGTCGGGGGCAGCTTGACGGACTTTGTCTGCCAGCAGGTGTTTAAGATGCCTTGTCTGTTCTTTTAGGCCGGCTGTTTTATCAAGCAGATGTTTGTGCCGGACAAGGGCGGTCAGCGCCTGGCGCAGGTACTTTTCATCTGTTTCGCCAAGCTCCGGATTTTTTGCCGTGTCTGTGGCATAATCAATTAGAATTTTTAGTTGATCTGCATTTTGGGAAAAAAGGGCTGCCAGGATTCTGTTTTTCAGGTCTTCAACAGGGGCATCCGGTGTGACAATGATGTTTTGAAAAACAGAAAAGCCCAAACGTAATTCCTTTAAGAATAAAAAGGGGGCTTTTTAAAAAGCCCCCTTTAATAATATCAGCTAAATATTGCAGATAAATGTTTTAAGCTATCCGCGAACCTCTTCTTTAACTGTGGTGGCAAGTTTAAACAGGATGGTCAGTACAAAAAAGCCTGTGCCCCATACACCCAGGGCAATGATCCCTTCCTGGAGTGTGGGGGCATATTCTCTC
>QKDP01000200.1 GCA_003252055.1 Desulfobacter postgatei
CCGTGGGCCCCGGCAAAGCCAAGGAACTGCTATTGCAGGATCGGATCAACGCCCGCCAGGCCCAAGAATTTCACATGGTGGAGGATGTGGTGGCACGGGAAACCCTTGATACCAGAGTGCTGGAGATGATCCACCAGTACAATGCGCTTCCTGCACAGACCCTGTTCGGTGTTAAACGGCTGGTGAATTTCAAGTTCGATGAGCTGAAAACCTACCTTGAGTATGAAACTGAATAAATTCTGAAAATCGGCCAGGATAAAAACTTTTCCAACCAGTAACATTTTCAACATTCATGAACCGTCACCCCTTCCATACCCATACGCTTGGGGGGGATGCCGGTTCCTTAAAAAACCAGGCAGTACGGAATTTATTTTTTATTATTTTCTTGATCTCAAATGCCGGTAAGGTTAATCTCCATAAATTGAATTTTTATTCTAAGCCATTCCACCCAAAAACGAATAGACAGAATTTGACTCTAACCATATCGGGCCATTCTGTATAGTTAATTAAAAACTATGAAAAAAATAATAATCATACAAGGTGATATAACTTTGGCCTCAGTGGATGCAATCGTCAACGCTGCTAACCCAAAAATGCTTGGAGGCGGTGGCGTTGATGGTGCAATACATAAAGCTGCTGGTCCAAAACTGTTAGAGGAATGCAGAAAAGTTAAAGCCGTAAATGGCATTCGTTGCCCTGTTGGTGAAGCAAGAATTACACTTGGAGGAAATCTTAAAGCAAAATACGTTATTCATACTGTTGGTCCAAGATACTGGATTGATGAAAATCCTGAACAACTTCTCATTTCTGCTTTTAAAAGTAGCTTAGATCTTGCGATTTCCAATCAGTGCGACGCTATAGCATTTCCCGCCATATCATGCGGAGCTTACGGCTACCCTCCTACTGAAGCAGCGGATATCGCAATTTCAGTATGCAAAAGAGAAAGTTATAATGATCTGATGATATATTTTTACCTTTTCAACGAAAAGTTAGTTGAAACTTGGAAAAATGCCCTTAAGAAAACAGACACATAACTTCTTATTATAACTCTCATATATCATAAATGATTTCCATGTTATACAATTGCCCGACAGCAATTGAATGTTGAATTGACTTGCTGACTTAACCTGTTGGAAGATAAGGGGAAAAACGATATAACATGAATTCAAAAGAGAATGATACCAAACCAGATGTTCTGTCTCCCCAGAAAAAATCCCTTGAAGAGGTCCACGGTACGGTCCAAACTCAGCACCCCAAATTATTGAAGCGCATATTTGCTTTTGCAGGACCGGCCTATCTGGTCAGTGTGGGGTATATGGACCCTGGCAACTGGGCTACAGACCTGGAAGGCGGCTCGCGCTTTGGTTATGCGCTGATATGGGTGATTCTGATGTCGAACATCATGGCTGTGCTTTTACAGACCCTGTCGGCCCGGCTTGGGATTGTTACCGGTAAAGATCTGGCCCAGGCGTGCCGAGCAGAATATTCAAAGGTTGCCTCATTTTCACTTTGGATACTTTGCGAAATTGCGATTGCGGCAATGGACCTTGCAGAGGTGCTGGGCACCATCCTCGGCCTAAATCTTCTTTTCGGCCTTCCCCTGTTATGGGGGGCGGCAGTCACCCTGTTCGATACCTTTCTGCTGCTGGCAATCCAAAGGTACGGAATTCGCAGAATGGAAGCGTTCATTGTGTCATTGATCAGCATCATTGCCGGTGGTTTCATTGTCAACCTTTTTCTGGCAAAGCCGGACTGGGGAGCCGCGGCAGCCGGATTGAAACCCTCCCTGCCGGCCGGGTCGCTGTACATCATTCTTGGTATCATCGGGGCCACCGTGATGCCGCACAATCTTTACCTCCATTCATCCCTGGTGCAGACACGTCAGGTATCCCGAATCATTGATTCGAAGGCCGCGGCCTGCAAGTATAACCTATTGGATTCAGTCATTGCTTTGAATACGGCCTTTTTTGTCAACGCAGCCATTCTCATTCTGGCAGCGGCCGTGTTTTACCGCCACGGAATTGTTGTCACCGAGATCCAGCAGGCGGACAAGCTTTTAGAACAACTTCTTGGGACCCGGATCGCGCCCATCGCTTTTGGGCTGGCATTGCTTGCGGCCGGGCAAAGCTCTACCTTGACAGGTACACTGGCGGGGCAGGTCGTGATGGAAGGCTTTGTAAAGATTAAACTCAGACCCTATCTGCGGCGTTTGATTACCCGCGTTATCGCTCTACTGCCGGCCGTGGCGGTCATTTCGATCTCTGGTGATGAAGGTACCTACCAACTCCTGATTCTCAGCCAAGTGATTCTCAGCCTGCAATTGCCCTTTGCCATCGTTCCCCTGGTGCACTTCACCAGCGATAAGTTAAAAATGGGTGCGTTTACCAGCAAATTGTGGGTCAAGGTGCTGGCGTGGATTACCTCGGTTGTCATTATCGTTTTGAACGGTAAATTGGTGTATGATCAAATACTGGAATGGGTAAAGGGAGACGCTCCTCTGATGGTTTCCATCCTGGCGGTGGGGTGTTCAGCCGCCCTTGCTCTTTTCCTTATCTACATCATTGTCCTTCCGTTACTTCGAGGGGAAAGGCGCTGGGTGGAAGAGAAATCCGGCAGTGCCTTGGCGATTGTCCAGGGAATTGAAACACATCCGGTGAAGCATATTGCCGCAGCGTTGGGCCGGGACGAAGGAGATACGGAAGTCATCAGCCGCGCACTTTCATTGGCAAAAACGGAAAAAGCCATGCTGACCCTTATCCATGTTTCCGATTCCGTTTCGGTACAGGTTTACAGCGGAGAGGGTTATGACGAGCATGCACGGGACGATGAGCGGTACTTGGTGGAAATTGCCGAAGAGTTACGTTCGTCTGAAGTGGTGGTGGAAGTAATGCTCGCCCACGGCGATCCTGCCACGGAACTGGTTAACTTCGCCATAACACATAAAGTCGATATGCTGATTATGGGGTCCCATGGTCACCGGTTGCTGGGTGATCTTCTGTGGGGGGAAACAGTAGACCCGGTGCGTCACAGGGTCGATATACCTGTTTTAGTGGTTCGGTAAGGCGAGAAGCTCTATCCACTAAAAAACAGAGAAAAAACCTTTATTTAACTTTTTGCCGGGTTCAAGGGCATTTTCTATCGGAACCGCGGGTTGTGATTTCCACTGTAAGCATTGGCAGAACAGTGACCAGCCTGAGTATCAATGAAAGTGTTGATTGGATTGGTAAGCCCTCTGGCCTTGATAAGAAATTCATACTGAGTTATCTTGTTGCCTAGCTCCAGATGGAATATATCCCGGAAGAACTCAACGAGAAACAAATGGAGCATCTTGAAAATCATATCGAGAATTGGTTGGCAAAATATGAAGACGATCCCCCGCAAGCGGATTTTTGAGCACGGATGATAATGTCAAGAACTCGGTACTCTCAAGTTAGAAAGGAGAACGGAGTGTGATCATTAGTCTGCACATGGCATTGATGAGTTTATGAAAACCGGCAATGATAATGTTAAATCCATGAAAACTTTTGAAACTGACATAAAAAAAACTATCGTATTAGGAATAAGACCCTGGACGATTATTCTATTTATAGTCCTTGTGCTTGCGCCAATCAGCCAGGCAAAAATTAACCTTGATGACAGGGAGATCCTCACTATTTTCCACCCGAGGCAGGTGGGCGTGGGGCAGCCTTTTCTTGTTCGATTGACAACATCACAAGCCCTTGAAGAGCTTTCTGTTAATTGGATGGGGCAAAGGGTTGTTCCATCAGTCTCTCAATGGAACGAATTTCATGTGGCGATTGTCATGCTGGGTACAGATGTTCTCACAATCAATCCTGGTATCCAGACACTTGTGGTTCGGGCCTGGACAGGGGGAAAGGAGATCGTCCGGCATCGATTAATAAAAATCGTTTCCCGGTCGTATCCCCGCCAGGAGCTTGACCTGCCATCCAGGATGGTAACCCCTCCTATTACTGAACTTGAAAGGATAGAGGCGGAAAGGGTGCGAACTCAGAAAGCCAAAAACACATGGTCAGCCCAACGGTTGTGGTGGCTACCCTTTCATCATCCGGTGGCGGGGAAGACCAACAGCGCTTACGGCTTGCAACGGATTCTGAACGGAAAACCCAAAAATCCTCACCGGGGAATAGATTTCAGGGCGCCTACAGGAACAGCCATAGAAGCGATCGCTGATGGCAGGGTTATTCTGGCTGAGCCCCACTATTATGCTGGTAACTCAATGTATATAGACCATGGCAACGGAGTTGTTTCTTTATACTTTCACCTGAGCAAATTCGACGTTTCCAAGGGCGAATTTGTAAAAAGGGGACAGATTATAGGAAGAGCCGGTAGCACAGGGCGGGCAACGGGGCCACACCTGCATCTGTCTATATCTGTACAAGGGCAGTTAGTGGATCCAGCACCGTTGTTTGAGGGGACAACCGAGCAATTGCTCAAGTGAGTTTTTTTATATTTTGTCCTGGTTGCGCTTTTTGCGGCTATCGCCAGCCATAACCGGACCCCAAAAAAATTCGGACCGGGAAATAGGCTGTTTCTTGTTTGGAATTATTGTAACAGGGATGTAAAAAGCACCGCCTCATTATTGAGGTGGTTGGATGTTGGAGGCAGACTGAAAATTCAGCTGACAAAATCAGTTATGATGCCGGGGGCTGGATACTTTTGGGGGTGAGTGGCAAAATAAACTTTCACCATGCTTTAAAACGTGGGGCTATGTGGGGGCAAATCCAAATTAAAACAAAAAAGGCTTTCAAAGAGAAACCTTGAAAACCTTTATTATCAGTGGCTGGCTGACTAGGATTCGAACCTAGATTGACGGAGTCAGAGTCCGTAGTCCTGCCGTTGGACGATCAGCCAGCAGAAAACAACGTCAGGGTATATACAATAAAGATATGATTGAAGTCAAGAAAATATTCGTTGAAAGTTGAGATCGAATTAGGCTATTGTTCCTATCTTTACTCAATATCACTGGGGCAAACAATGGGCAGGCATTTAAATCCAAAGTGATAGTCCCGGCCGATTTTATTATTAATTAAAATAGATGAACAACAGTATGGTTAATTTTTGGGATTCCGGAAAAGGGCTGCTGGCCAAAAATAAAGAATTTTCCCTTCTCATTGATTTATTAAAAGAATCTTCGGGTCTGGCCATTGCATTTTCAGGTGGTGCAGATTCGGCGTTTCTGCTGGCTGCAGCCTTGATTGCAAGGGTGGAATCGGTATTACCTGTTACCGTTGTCTCTGACTTTTTTACAGATGGAGAAAAAGAACGGGTGATCCGTTTGGGCCAATATTTGGACACAGTCCCCATTCTTGTTTCTGCAAATATACTGGATGATGCCAGGGTTACCCGGAATACGGACAGGCGCTGTTATTTTTGTAAATTGGTTTTATTTTCCAGGGTCATGGAGGTGGCAGAGAAACGCGGGATTCATACCTTGTTGCACGGGGCAAATCTGGACGATTTACAGGAATTTCGGCCCGGCATGGATGCGGCCCGGGAACTGGGTTTTAAAACGCCTTTGGTGGAGGCTGGTTTTACAAAGGAGAAAATCCGCGCATGCTCAAAAATCCTGGGGCTTGAGACCTGGAATTTGCCTGCCCAGTCCTGCCTGGCCACCCGTATCCCCCAAGGAGATGTCATCACGAAGGAAAAGCTTGTAAAAGTTGAGCGGGCGGAGGCCTGCCTCCATGGGTTAGGTTTCGGTCGGGTGCGGGTCCGGTGTCATGGGGATCTGGCCCGAATTGAAGTAGGCCCTGATGAACTGAATCGCTTTGGGGAACCGGATACCAGGCAGGAAATAGTACAGACATTTAAGCGTGTGGGGTTTCATTCTGTCTGCCTTGATCTGGAGGGTTATGCATCAGCGTTCAGATTGCAAAGATAAATCGTCCCCGGCGTTATGTGCTGCCGGGGACGAGGAGATTCTGGGCTGAATTAACGGGAATGAAGTTCTAAGTCGTTGAAGAAATAACCGATCTCAAATGCAGCGGTTTCCGGGGCATCAGAGCCGTGGACAACGTTCTTTTCGATGTCCGTGGCATATTCTTTGCGAATGGTGCCTTCTTCTGCGTCTTTGAAATTTGTGGCGCCCATCAGTTTTCTATTTTTTGAGATAACATCTTCGCCTTCAAGTACCATTACAACGATGGGGCCCGATGTCATGAAATCAGTCAGGCTGTCGAAAAAAGGACGTTCCTTATGGACCGCATAAAACCCCTGGGCCTGGGATTTGCTCAGATGGATCATTTTCATGGCTGCGATTTTAATGCCGTTGGTTTCAAACCGTTTGATGACTTCGCCGATGATGTTTTTTTCTACACCGTCAGGCTTGATAATGGATAAGGTCCTTTCCACGTATGTTCCCCTTTAATAATAGTAAAGTTAATGGTTGATTGAACGGGCTTGATAAATATCACAGGAATATATTATAAGTCAAACCCGATAAACGCTGGGAATTGAAGGGGAAAAACAATTTAATATAACGATGGAACATAATGCTTAAAATAGGGGTGACAGGATCAGCAGGCTCGGGGAAAAGTCTTGTGTGTGAGGGATTTCGGCGTATCGGTCTGGTAACCCTGGATTGCGATGAAATTGCAAGGCAGGTGGTAGAGCCGGGACAGGCTGCGTATGCTCAGGTGGTCAAGGCCTTTGGACCCAAGATTGTGGCCCCGGACCGCACGTTGGACCGCCCGGCCTTGCGACGTATGATTGTAACCACAAAAGGCAGTCGGGAAAAACTTGAATCCATCCTGCATCCCGTGATTATCAGTGAAACGGTCAGGCAGATGGATGAAGCGGTCCATTCAAGGCAAAAATCCTGTGCCGTTGAAGTCCCTCTTTTATTTGAACTTGGCATGGAGTGTCTTTTCGATGTGGTTGTGGTGGTGACAGCTGCGGATAGCACCCTTGTTGACCGGATTGCCGGCCGGGACGGCGTAGACCGGGAGAGTGCCCAAAAACTTCTGGCCATCCAGATGCCCCAGTCGGAAAAGGTCAAAAGGGCTGATTATGTCATTGAAAATAGAGGCGAGCCGGAAGCTGTTTTTAAATCAGTGGGTATTTTGTATCGAAAACTTGTCAATCATCGCTTGACAAAAAAACAATAATATTTTAATAAATTTTTTAAATTACTGACGTTTCACATTATCTGTCTTTTTTTCCCGCAGGGTTTGGCTGACCTCCAGATTGTCAAAAAGACATCTCCAAAAAAAATTGCATTGTGAATTTATAATTAATACACCTTTAACCAGACTGAGGGAGTAGACCAGGAGATTGCATGAATCTTGTAGAACTCAATAAGATGAAAATCAGTGAGCTCACCAAGCTTGCCAAAAAATACAATATTCAGGGTATTGGCGGCCTTAAGAAACAGGAACTGATTTTCGCCCTGCTCCAGGCCAATATTGAAGAAAGCGGTCAGATTTACGGTGAAGGCACCCTTGAAATCCTTCCGGATGGATTTGGGTTTTTAAGAGCGCCAGGGTACAATTACCTGCCCGGTCCCGACGATATTTATGTGTCTCCCTCCCAGATCCGGCGGTTTAACCTGCGCACCGGAGATACCATTTCCGGTCAGGTCCGCCAGCCAAAGGACTCTGAACGGTATTTTGCTTTGCTGAAGGTGGAAGCCGTTAATTTCATGAATCCTGAAATGGCGGCTGAAACCATTTTATTTGATAACCTTCTGCCCCTGTATCCGGACCGTAAAATGAACCTTGAGGCCGAGTCTGACAACTATTCCATGCGCGTCATTGACCTGATGTCCCCCATCGGATTCGGTCAGCGCGGGCTTATCGTGTCACCGCCCAAGGCCGGCAAGACCATGCTGCTTCAGAACATTGCCAACTCCATGATCCGGGCCCATAAAAATATTGTTCCCATGATCCTGCTCATTGATGAGCGTCCCGAAGAGGTGACTGATATGGCGCGTTCCGTAAATGCGGAAGTGATATCCTCCACCTTTGACGAGCCTGCCGAGCGCCATGTTCAGGTGGCTGAAATGGTTATTGAAAAAGCCAAGAGAATTGTGGAACAGGGCCATGATGTAGTAATTCTTTTAGACAGTATTACACGCCTTGCCAGGGCCTACAATGCGGTGATGCCGCCTTCCGGTAAAATTCTGTCAGGAGGCGTGGACTCCAATGCCCTGGACCGTCCTAAGCGCTTTTTTGGCGCAGCCAGGAATATAGAGGAAGGCGGCAGTCTGACCATTATTGCCACTGCGCTTGTTGAAACCGGCTCCAGAATGGATGAGGTTATTTTTGAAGAATTCAAGGGTACGGGTAACATGGAACTCGTACTTGATCGAAAGCTGGCGGACAAGCGCGTATTTCCTGCCATTGATATGAACCGTTCCGGTACCCGGAAAGAGGAACTGCTCCTTGCACCGGATGTGTTGAACCGGGTCTGGATCTTAAGAAAATTGCTTTCAAGCTTAAATTCTGTGGATGCAATGCAGTTTTTACTTGAAAAAATGCAAGGAACAAAGGATAATAAAGAGTTCCTTGAAATGATGAATTCATAGCAGGGAGCTTTTTTTTAGCGCTTGAACGCAAAACCTAAGTGTTTGGACGCGAAGTTGCCCAGATGCAAGGCGCAGAGAAATTTGCAACCGGAGCAACCTTATGGTTGTGAGGCGTTGCAAATTTTTTTGCAACGCGGCAGATGGGTGACTTGTCGTTCAAACGCCATTTACGGTCTTTTATAACGAAGACGACAAGGAGTGACGTGTAAGATGAAAAAAGACATCCATCCGAACTACACAAAAACAACAGCAACCTGTGCCTGTGGCGCAACATTTGAAATCAGTTCCACAAAAGAGAACATCAAGGTGGAAATTTGTTCCCAGTGTCATCCTTTTTTTACCGGGAAACAGAAACTGGTTGACTCTGCCGGCCGTATTGACCGCTTCAAGAAAAAATACGCAGGGTTTGACGCAAGCAAACTGGTTTAGCTGTTTCTTATCGGCGGCAAGTATGCAAAAGGGGTCTTTGTTCAACAGACTGTTATACAAAGACCCCTTTTTGAATTTTCATCCGGGACAAATTAACCATGATTGAGAAATTAAAAGGCATTGAAGAACGATTCATAAAAATTGAGCATCTGCTCAGTGATCCGGCGGTCATGGCGGATCAGAAAAAGTACCAGGAGTATCTCAAGGAACACGGTGAATTGAACAAGATTGTGCCGGTGTTCCGGGAATATGAGGGCGCAGGGGGAGAGCTTAAGGAAACCAAAGAACTGCTCAAAGACAGCGACCCCGATATCCGGGCCATGGCCAAGGAAGAGATCCCCGTACTTGAATCCAGAATTGCGCAGCTGCATGAGCAGCTTAATGTTCTTTTGATGCCCAAAGATCCCCGGGATGGGAAAAACGTTATTCTGGAAATCCGGGCTGGTACCGGCGGTGAAGAAGCCGGCATTTTTGCCGGAGACCTTTTCCGTATGTACACAAGGTATGCGGAGTCCAAGCACTGGAAGATCGAAATCATCGAAAAGAATGACTCGGCTGCCGGCGGGTTCAAGGAAGTGGTTTCCATGGTGCAGGGCAAAGGCGCCTATTCCCAGTTCAAATATGAAAGCGGTATCCACAGGGTTCAACGGGTCCCTGAAACTGAAACCCAGGGCCGTGTTCACACCTCTGCCGTTACCGTGGCCGTGCTGCCCGAAGCCGAGGATGTGGATATTGACATCAATCCAGCGGATCTGAAAGTGGATGTGTTCCGTTCTTCGGGTCCTGGCGGCCAGTCCGTAAATACCACGGATTCCGCGGTCCGCATTACCCATATTCCCACAGGCGTTGTGGCTACCTGCCAGGATGAAAAATCCCAGCATAAAAACAAGGCCAAGGCCTTAAACGTTCTTAAGTCCCGTATTCTTGATGCCAAGATCCAGGAAGAGGAGGCCAAGCGGGCCGCGGACCGGAAAGGGCAGGTGGGTACAGGTGACCGGTCGGGCCGCATTCGCACTTATAATTTTCCCCAGGGCCGGATGACCGACCATCGTATCGGTCTTACCTTGTATCGGCTGGACAGCATCATGGAAGGCGACATCCAGGAAATTATTGATGCTTTAAGAACGCACAACCAAGCCCTGGCACTGAAAGATCATTAGTCCGGGAGATCTGATCTGTGGATGTCTGGACCATAAAATCCATTCTTTCCTGGACAGATACCTATTTTTCACAGCAAAGTATTGACAGCCCCAGGCTTACGGCCGAAATCCTTTTGGCAAAGGCCCTGGGGCTGCGGCGTCTTGATCTTTACCTTCAGCATGACCGGCCTTTGGAAAAGCAGGAACTTTTAGATTTTAAAGCCCTGATCCGGCGCAGGACCTCAAGAGAGCCTGTGGCTTATATCACTGGTCGTAAGGGTTTTTTCAAAGAGCAGTTCAAGGTTGCCCCGGGTGTGCTTATCCCCAGGCCGGATACGGAAACTCTGGTGGAAACGGCTGTGGAAATACTGTCAAAAATAAAACAGTGCGGCAGGCAGGCCCGGGTGATGGAGCTTGGGGTGGGGTCTGGTGCGGTGATTATTTCTGTTGCCAATGCCTGTCCAGGCCATCTTTATTTTGGAAGCGAACTCTCCCCGGTTGCACTTGCCATGGCGTGTACCAATGCAAAGGCCTTTGCCCGGACCCCGGTATCATTATTTAGAGGGGACTGGCTTGCAGCTGTGGCACCGTTGCCGCTGTTTGATCTGATTCTGTCCAACCCGCCTTATATCCCCAGTGCCGACATTGAATCCCTGGAACCGGAGGTCAAAGATCATGAACCCCGCCTGGCCCTGGATGGCGGTGGGGACGGCCTGGATGCCGTCAGGATGATTCTTGTCCAGGCAGGAGATCGGCTATTGCCTTCCGGGCGTCTGATCATTGAGATCGGATTTGACCAGCACCCCCTGGTCAAAAGCCTTGCTGAAGGGTTTTCCTGGGTAGATGAACTGGATTTTATCAAGGATCTTGCCGGTCATCGCCGGCTGGCTGTTTTAAAAAAAATAAATTGATTGTTTCCTCTCTTTTTGATATAGCAGTTTGGATTTTGCTTTTGCAAACATATAACACACACTTCCAGACCTGTGATCCGGTGCTTTTTTAAAGTCGATTCCGGGGATGAAGGAAGTGGATGAACATTAAAAACCATTGAAAAAATTGGAGAAAAAATGGCTTACATTACAATTAAAGAATTACTGGAAGCAGGGGTGCATTTCGGACATCAGACCAAACGCTGGAACCCCAAAATGAAACGGTACATTTTCGGTGCCAGAAACGGAATTTACATTATTGACCTTCAGCAGACCGTTAAATTGTACAGGCAGGCCCATGATTTCATTAAAAATGTTGCTGAAAACGGTGGCGATGTGCTGTTTGTGGGTACTAAAAAACAGGCCTCCGAAGCCATTTACGAAGAAGCCAACAGAGCAGACAGTTTTTACGTTGAAAACCGGTGGCTGGGCGGCATGCTGACCAACTTCCAGACCATAAAAAATAATATTTCCCGTTTTCATTTTTTAAATTCCATTGAAAATGACGGTACGCTGGAAAATTATCCCAAAAAAGAACAGGCAAAAATGCTCAAGGACAAGGCAAAACTGGAGTTTGCCATCGGCGGCATTTCCGACATGAAAAAGCTGCCCGCAGCTCTGTTCATTATCGACTCCAAAAATGAGACCATTGCCGTGAAGGAAGCAAAACGGCTGGGTATCCCCATTGTGGCAGTGGTGGACACAAATTGTGACCCCGATGATATTGATTATGTTATTCCCGGCAACGATGACGCCATCCGTTCTATCCGTTTGTTTGCCTCCCGGGTTGCCGATGCCGTAATTGAAGGCCGCCAGGTCTGGGAAGAGCGGCAGCGTGCACACTCAGACAAGGATGAAAGCGTTGGCAAGGTATCTGACAGTGTAGGCGAAAAAATCGGTATTGAGGTTGTTTCTGACGGTACAGACGGGCCTGTGGTTGAGAAAATCAAAAGAAAAACAGCGGCGGCGGAAAGTTCAGAAACCCAAGAATCTGTGGCTGCTGATATTTAAAATATACGAAACAAAGGAGCATACAAAATGGTTGAGATTACTGCACAAATGGTAAAGGAGCTCCGTGCCGCCACCGGCTCGGGAATTATGGACTGCAAAAAAGTCCTGGCCGAGGCTGACGGGGATTTGGACAAGGCAATTGAGCTTCTGCGCAAAAAAGGTCTGGCCAAAGCAGCCAAGCGCGCAGGGCGGTCCACCAGCGAAGGTATTATCTACTCCTACATCCATACCGGTGCAAAACTGGGTGTGCTGCTTGAAGTGAATTGTGAATCTGATTTTGTGGCAAAAACTGAAGATTTTGCAAATTTTGCCAAAGATATTGCCATGCACATCGCTGCTGCCAATCCGGCGGGCCTGGTTCCCGAAGACGTGGATCAGTCTGTCATCGAAAAAGAGCGTGAAATCTACCGCGCCCAGATGCTGGAAGAAGGCAAGCCCGAAAACATCATTGACAAGATTGTTGACGGTAAAGTGGAAAAATTCTACAAGGATGTCTGCTTGTTAAGCCAGCAGTACATTAAAGATCCCCAGAAAACCGTTGAAGATGTTCTCAAAGAAACCATTGGAAAGATCGGCGAAAATATTCAGATCAAAAGATTTGCACGTTTCCAGATAGGAGAATAAATCTTGGATAAGGAGCCTGAGTTTCAACGGGTTTTGATCAAGTTGAGTGGCGAAGCCCTGATGGGTAATCAGGGCTTCGGCATTACGCCCGAGATGATAAATTATGTAGCTGGTGAAGTGGCCAAGGTATTCCGTCTGGGCGTGGAAATTTCAATTGTTGTGGGTGGCGGCAACATTTTTCGCGGGGTGGCAGGGTCTTCTGCCGGCATGGACCGGACGTCTGCCGACAATATGGGTATGTTGGCCACTGTGATTAACAGCCTGGCCCTATGCGATGCTTTGGAAAAGCACGATATCCCCACCCGGGTTCAGTCCGCCATCCGCATGGACAGAGTGGCAGAGCCTTTTATCCGCAGAAGAGCCATCCGCCACCTGGAAAAGGGCAGGGTGGTAATTTTTGCTGCCGGTACCGGAAACCCTTACTTTACAACGGATACAGCAGCCGTTCTTCGCGCCAATGAGGTCCGTGCCCAGATCCTTTTCAAGGCCACCCAGGTGGATGGGGTGTATGACAAGGATCCCCAGGTCCATGATGATGCTGTGATGTTTGATAAACTGTCGTATATGCGTGTGATTGAAAAACAGCTCCATGTCATGGATATGACAGCCATATCCCTTGCCATGGAACATGACCTTCCTTTACAGGTGCTCAACCTGCACAAGGCCGGCAATATTTATAAAGCGATCACAGGCGGGAAAATCGGTACACGGATTTATAATGAATTACAGGACGTGTGAATATGATTAATGAAGTGCTTGAAGAAACCAGAGAACGCATGGGGAAATCCGAGAAAGCCTTTGATGCCGAACTTGACAAAGTGCGCACCGGAAGGGCTTCCCAGTCCATGCTTGACAACGTCAGGGTAGATTACTACGGCACACAAACACCCCTTCCCCAGATGGCCACCGTATCCGTGCCTGAAAGCCGGCTGCTCACCGTAAAGCCCTGGGACGCTTCAGTGATCAATGAGGTGGAAAAAGCGATATTAAAGGCAAATCTTGGGCTGACACCTTCCAATGACGGTAAGCTGATTCGCATTTCCATCCCGCCGTTGACCGAGGAGCGCAGGAAAGAGATCGTAAAAAGCGTGGCCAAAACCTGTGAGGAATTCAAGGTGGCCGTCAGAAATATCCGCCGGGATTCCAACGAAATGCTCAAGGATCTCCAGAAAGAGGGAGATATATCCGAAGACGACAGCTTCAAAGCCCAGAAACAGGTTCAGGAGTTCACCGACGCTTCCATCAAGAAACTGGACAACATCTTTGCCGCCAAGGAAAAGGAGATCCTTGAAGTCTGATCCTAAGATCCAGGTGCCCGACGGACTGGATCTAAACGCAATTCCCACCCATGTGGCATTTATCATGGACGGAAACGGCCGCTGGGCAAAAAAAAGGCTCATGAACCGCGTTAAAGGTCATGAACAAGGGGCGCAAACCGTTAAAGAGGTCGTCACGGCCTGCAGAGAACTGGGCATTGACGTGCTCACCTTGTATGCCTTTTCCACGGAAAACTGGGCCAGGCCTAAGGAAGAGGTCAAGGCCCTGATGTATCTGCTTAAACGTTTTCTTAGAAACGAAACTGAAGAACTTCGAGAAAAGGATATCCGGCTTAATATCATGGGCCAAATTGAACGGCTTCCCGACGATGTACGAAAAGAAGCTGAACAGGCCATGGCCGCCACAGAAAAGAATTCAGCCATGATTCTGAATCTGGCCATAAGCTACGGCGCACGAGAAGAAATAACCCGGGCAGTTCAACAGATTGCCGCTAAAATCCGGTCCGGAGCGCTTGATGACAAGGACATTACGGATAAAACGATTTCAGATCACCTCTATACTGCCGGCATGCCAGATCCGGACCTTATCATTCGAACGTCTGCAGAATTCAGACTTTCCAATTTTCTCATGTGGCAGGCCGCATACTCTGAGCTGGCCTTTACACCGACGCTCTGGCCCGATTTTACCAGGCAGGAGTTTTATCAGATTTTAATTGATTACCAGCAACGGGACCGGCGTTTCGGGAAGGTATGATGCAGCACTTCAAACGATGGCTCACCGCACTAATTCTTATCCCATTTCTGCTCTGGATTATTATTAAAGGGTCTATACTATTGTTTGGCGTCCTGGTATCCGGGGTGTCCGTTTTTGCGATATTTGAATACCTTAATATCATCTGTGCCAATGATACCGGGCCCATTTCCCAGCCCATCCGGGCTATCTCCTATGCGGCTTGCATAGTACTTGCCATGGGGGCGTGCCTTGGGTCCTGGCCGATCCTGTTTTTTATTTGTGCCCTGAATATGATGGCCCTTTGTGTGTTTGTACTGGCACGTTTTTCTACCGTGCCCCATATTTTTGACCTGGTGGCCCGGCAGGTGCTTGGCGTTGTCTATATCCCTTTGTCTCTGGCGCTTCTGGTTTTTATCCGGGATACGTCGGACGGGGCTTTGTGGGTGATCTGGCTGCTCATTGTTTGTTTTGCCAATGATACCGGTGCGCTTTATGTGGGAACGTTTAAAGGAAAACGTAAGCTTGCGCCCAACATCAGTCCCAATAAAACCATTGAAGGGGCTGTGGGGGGGCTGGTGATCTCGGTGACAGCCGGGCTTATCTTTAATCTGGTTTTTTTCCAGGATGTGTCCCTTGCCCTGATCAGTATACCCTGCGCTGTGTGCGTTGCCGTTGCAGGTCAGATCGGTGACCTTTTTGAATCTGCCATGAAACGGGTTGGCCACATCAAGGATTCAGGAAAGATTCTGCCGGGTCACGGCGGCATGCTGGACCGCATTGACGGGTTGCTTCTGGCCATCCCGGTATTTTATTTTTTTTCGGTATTCGTCCTGTGAAATCGCTCACCATACTGGGATCCACAGGTTCCATCGGCAGATCTGCCCTTAGGGTGGTGGGCATGCACCCGGACAAGTTCAGGGTCAAATGTTTGGCCTGTGCCACCAATATTGATCTTCTGGCAACGCAGATAAAAGCGTTTAGGCCGGCCATGGTGGCTGTGCTGGACCAACAGCGTGCTGACCGTCTGGCAAAAAGGCTTTCAGGCTGCTTCTGCCCCGAAATCCTGTGGGGTGATTCCGGTTTTATTGCCGCAGCCCAATGGGCGGATACTGATATGGTGCTTGCCGCCATGGTGGGTGCCGCAGGCCTTGCCCCGGCACTTGCCGCCATTGATGCCCGCAAGCAGCTTGCCCTTGCCAACAAGGAGACCCTTGTCATGGCCGGTGACATTGTCATGGCACGGGCGCGGGAAAAAGGGGTGGATATCCTGCCCGTGGATTCCGAGCACTGCGCCATTTTTCAATGCCTGCAGGGTAACCAAAAACGCGATCTTAAAAAAATTTTTCTCACGGCCTCAGGCGGCCCCTTCAAGAATCTGTCCCATGACCGGTTTAAGACCATCACACCGGCCCAGGCCCTGGACCATCCCACCTGGAACATGGGGGCCAAAATTTCCATTGACTCAGCCACCCTGATGAACAAGGCTTTAGAGGTCATTGAGGCGGTCCGGCTTTTTGATGTCAGTGTTGATCAAATCCAGGTGTTAATTCACCCCCAGAGCATTGTCCATTCCATGGTAGGGTTCAAAGACGGTGGCGTCATGGCTCAATTGGGAAAACCGGACATGATGCACGCCATTGCCTATGCCTTTTCCTATCCGGACCGCATGGATCTTAATTTAAATTTCCCCGATTTTGCTTCCATGGATGGATTAACTTTTGACGCCCCTGATACAAAACGTTTTCCCTCCCTTGAGTTTGCCTATGAGGCCTGCCGCAGGGGCGGAACCCTGCCTGCTGTCATGAATGCCGCCAACGAAGCGGCCGTGGATGCCTTTCTTGGAGAACGTATCGGGTTTCCGGATATTTTCACCTTGGTCAGTGAGGTCATGGGCGCCCATACCTGCATTGACAATCCTGAGCTTTCAGGTATTATTGAGGCCGATTGTTGGGCCAGGGAAAAAGCACAATCCCTGATCCAAAGTCTTGCGTAACAAATTTTAGGAAAATCGATATGGGTCACTCTCTTCTTTCATTTATCATTGTTATTGGCGTACTGGTTTTTGTCCATGAACTGGGGCATTTCCTTGCCGCCCGGGCCTGCGGCGTGGGGGTTGAGGTCTTTTCCCTGGGATTTGGGCCAAAAATTTTGAAAATAAAACGGGGAATGACCGATTACTGTATCTCAGCCATTCCTTTGGGCGGATATGTTAAAATGATTGGCGAGGAGCCCGGTGACGCCCAGGGCCTGGATGAAAGAGACCTTCCTCTCTCCTTTACCCATAAAAGCGTGGGGCAGCGGGCGTTAATCGTTGCTGCCGGCCCGGCATTTAATTTTCTGCTGGCCATCGTGATTTTTTACCTTTTATATCAAACCATTGGCATGTATGTGGGACAGCCCCAGGTGGGCCAGGTGGTGGAAGATTCTGCGGCCATGGCCGCGGGCATTAAAAAGGGGGATGTCATAAAGGAAATTGACAGTGCTCCTGTTCAGTCTTTTGAAGACATTTCCCGGATTGTTTCAAAAAGTGAAGGTAAACCCCTGGCCATTCTTGTGGAACGGGAGGGTGAAATACGTTCCTTTACGATTACACCCCGAGCCCTGGAAGAGAAGAACCTGTTCGGGGAGACCGTGAACCGGTTCGTGATTGGTATTATCGGCACCGGCGAAACCTTTCATCACCCCTTAAACCCTGTTGAAGCCGCGGTCCGTGCCGTATCCGATACCTACGGGATGGTGAAGCTGACGCTTTTGTCCGTGGTAAAAATGTTCACAGGTGCTGTGTCTGCCGACAATTTGGGCGGTCCTATCATGATTGCCAAGATGGCCGGGGACCAGGCCCGGGCCGGGTTTGAACATTTTGTATGGTTTATTGCGCTCCTCTCTGTAAACCTTGGGATCATCAATCTGTTTCCCATCCCGGTTTTAGATGGGGGGCATCTTTTATTTTTAAGCATTGAAGCGGTTAAAGGCAGCCCTGTCAGCACCCGGGTGCGTGAGCAAATGGTTCGGTTCGGGGCAGCTGTACTGATGACTTTAATAATTTTTGTCTTTTACAACGACATAGTCAAATTATTCAACGGTGGGTTATAATGATTTCCAACATCGAAATCACGTTAAAGCAGGATCTAAGGGATGCCGAAGGCCAGTCTCTTATAAAAAAGGCCAATGCCTATTTCGGCATTAAAATGGATGATGCCCGGTGCATCAATATCGTGACCCTGGAGTCTGATCTGGGTCCAGACGAACTGGAAACAATACGCCGGGAGGTCTTTACCAATCCTGTTATTCAGGAATCCAGTCTTGTCCCCTTGGACCTTGATTTTGATTTCTGTATCTGGGTGGGATTTCGTCCAGGGGTGCGGGACAATGCCGGGGCCACGGCTGTGGAAGCGGTCAGGGATCTTCTTAAAAAAGATTTTTTGGCCCATGAGAATATTTACACATCTAAACGGTACTGCCTGACCGGCGCTGAATTGACCCGGGAAGATGCTGAAACGATTGCCGGCCAGATTCTGTCCAATGGTATTATCCAGCAGTACAAAGTGTTTGGTAAAGACGAATGGGATAAAACGGTCGGGGCGGATGTAAAACCCGCCAAGGTTATTTTAGATCATACACCCGGCTTTGACACCATGGACATTGATAGCGATGAGATCCTTGCCAAAATTTCCCATGAGCGCAGTCTGTCATTGAACCCCAGGGATATCCCCGTGATCCGGAGCTATTTCCTGGATAAAAAGGTCCTGGACGAGCGGGCAAAGATGGGGCTGTCAAAGCCCACGGATGTGGAGCTTGAATATATTTCCCAGTCTCGGTCCGACCATTGCTGCCACAACACCTTTAACGGCATTTTCAGGTATACGGACACTGCAACCTGCGAAACCACGAAGGAAAATTCACTGTTTAAGACCTACATCAAAGCACCTACCCTGGCCCTGAAAGAGACCAAAGACTGGGTGATTTCCGTGTTGTGGGACAATGCCGGTGTGGGCTCTTTTGACGATGAGAACAACTATGTCATCACCGGAGAAACCCATAACTCTCCTTCCAACATGGAAGCCTACGGCGGTGCCATCACTGGTATTGTGGGGGTTTACCGTGATCCCATGGGCACGGGCCTTGGTTCCAAGCTGTTCATGGGAAGTTTCGGATTCTGTGTAGGCGACATCAATTATAAAGGCCCGTTAAAGCCTCCCCTTCACCCCAGGCGTCTGCTTGACGGTATTATTGAAGGTGTCAAGGACGGGGGCAATAAAAGCGGGGTGCCTACCACCTTTGGTCAGACCCTGTTTGATCCCGGTTACATGGGTAAATCCCTGGTTTTTGTAACTGCTTTGGGGATTATGCCAAAAATCGTGAATGGTAAGCCAAGCCATGAAAAAACCACCTCCCCGGGTGAACTGATCATCATGAGCGGCGGTCGTGTGGGCAAAGACGGGATCCACGGGGTAACAGCCTCTTCCAAAAGCTATTCTGAAAACACCCCGGCCGGACATGTCCAGATCGGCGATCCCTATACCCAGAAAAAAATGCATGATTTTCTGCTGAAATGCCGGGATGAAGGATTGATCACCTTTATTACGGACAACGGTGGCGGTGGATTGTCCTCTTCCGTGGGCGAATCCGCCATGCTCTCCAACGGGTGTGAGGTCTGGCTGGACAAGGTGCCCTTGAAATACGAGGGCCTGGACATGTGGGAAATCTGGATCTCCGAATCCCAGGAGCGCATGACCATTGCCATCAAACCAGAAAACCTGGACCGGTTTATGGCGCTGTCTGATCTTCATGAGGTTGAATCCACGGTTATCGGAAAATATACGGATTCCGGCAAACTGCATATCAAGTACAAAGACCAGACCTGTGCTTACGTGGACATGGATCTCCTGGACAAAGGATTTCCGGCCTGGGAATTTGATGCGGTCTGGACGCCGCCTGCTGGCCGCGGTCTGACAGAACCTGTCATTTCCACACCAACGAATTTTAATGCCCTGCTTGAACAGATGCTGGCCAGGCCCAATATCTGCGCCAAGGAGTGGATTATCCGCCAGTACGACCACGAGGTCCAGGGCGGCTCCGTGATCAAGCCCCTGGTGGGCGTCAACCGTAACATCCCCACGGATGCTTCGGTTACCCGGCCTGTGCTGACCAGCGAGCGCGGCCTTGCCTTTTCCCAGAGTATTCTGCCCTGGTATTCAAAAATTGATGCGTATCATATGATGGCCTGTACCATTGATGAGGCGGTTCGTCGTCTCATTGCCGTGGGTGGGTCGCTGGACCACATCGGCGGCGTGGACAATTTCTGCTGGCCTGATATCGGATATGACGCCCGGTCCAATCCGGACGGGAAATTCAAGGCAGCCCAGCTTGTCCGGGCCTGCCGGGCTTTGAAAGATGCCTGCATGGCCTATGGGATTCCATTGCTCTCGGGCAAGGACTCCATGTATGTGGACGGCCATCTGGAAGGGGCGTTTGGTGAGCGAATCAAAGTGTCAGCCCTTGAAACGGTTCAGTTCTCCGCTGTTTCCCTGGTTTCCGATGTCAGCCGGTGTGTGACCCTGGAACCCAAAACAGCGGGTGATCTTGTTTATGTGCTGGGCCGCACCGGGGATGAACTGGGGGCATCGGAGTATTACGAGATGTTCGACAAAACCGGTCTCAATGTGCCCCGGGTGGAGTTTGCAAAGCTTAAAACCTTGTACAAGGCCCTGGAAAAAGCCATTGACACCGAACTGGTTGCCTCCTGCCATGCTGTGGGACGCGGCGGTTTAGGCATTCACTTCAGCCTTGTGGCAATGGCCGGCGGACTTGGCCTTGACATTGATCTGGCCGGGCTGCCCCTGACGGATGATCTGCCGCTTTCCAGTGAAAAAGCGTTATTTTCCGAGTCTGCAGGGCGGTTTATCGTCACTGTGGGCCCGGATCAAAAACAAACCTTTGAAAAACTGTGCAAGGGACTGCCCTGTGCATGTCTTGGCAGGGTCACCGCCGGCCATGACCGGCTTAAAATTGCAGCAGACGGTAACCTTGTGGCAGATCTGTCGATTGCAACCCTTGATTCAGCATTCAACAAGACCTTTGGAGATAAGATATGAGCGGCGCAAGCGCTGTAAACGCGCTGATACTGACGGGATTTGGCCTGAACTGTGATTATGAAACCGCCTTTGCCTTTGAAAAGGCCGGTGCCAGTGCCCACCGGGTGCATATTAACGCCCTGATCAGAGGGGATGTCCGGTTGGCGGATTTCCAGATTCTTGCATTCGGCGGCGGTTTTTCCTGGGGGGACGACCATGGGGCCGGGGTGATCCAGGCCCTGAAGTTGAAGAACAATATCGGCAAAGATTTACTGGCCTTTGTGGATGCCGGCAAACTGGTCATCGGTATCTGCAACGGGTTCCAGGCCCTTGTGAATTTAGGTCTTTTACCCGGACTGGACCAGGATTATACCCGCAGGTCCGTGGCCATTACCTATAATGACTGCGGCAATTTCAGGGACCAGTGGGTCCGGCTTGTGCCCGATGCAGACAGCCCCTGTGTGTTCACAAAGGGGTTGGGCGTGTCTGACTATCCCGTGCGCCATGGTGAAGGAAAGGTTGTGGCAGACCCTGAAGTTATTGAACGCCTTGTTGCCAACCGCCAGGTGGTGTTCCGGTATGCAGATGCCAATGGTGCGCCCGCAAACGGCGCCTTTCCGGCAAATCCCAACGGGGCCCTGGATGATATCGCGGGGATCTGTGATCCCACAGGGCGGATATTCGGCCTGATGCCCCATCCCGAAGGCTACAATCATTTTGGAAACCATCCGGACTGGCCCAGGCAGAAAGCGGCGGCAAAGCGCCAGGGAAAATCCCTTGAAGAGACCATCACCACCGGGATCCGGCTGTTTGAAAACGGTGTGAACTATATGCATGACCATTGATATTGCATTTTTTCTTGGAACACTAAGACAGGAGGTTGAAACCTACCAGGTGCCGGTGGTGGATCTGATTGCCGTCCAGAGCCGGTCTGCCTTTAAAGTGCTTGTGGCCACCATCCTGTCCGCAAGAACCAAAGATGAGGTTACAGCGGTTGCCGCACAGCGGCTGCTGGAACTGGCCCCGGACCCTGAATCATTGAGGGCGCTTTCCATTTCGCATATCCAGGAACTGATTTTCCCCGTGGGGTTTTACAAATCCAAAGCGCAATATTTATCAAAACTGCCCGATGCCCTGGACGCTTTCGGAGGACAGGTACCGGATGAAATTGAGGCGTTAGTGACGCTTCCGGGGGTAGGGCGTAAAACCGCTAATCTGGTCAGGGCGGTGGCCTTTGACAAGGATGCCATCTGTGTGGACACCCATGTGCACCGGATCATGAATATCTGGGGGTATGTGAAAACAAAAACCCCCCTTGATACGGAAAAAGCATTAAGAAAAAAGTTGCCTAAAAAATTCTGGAAAGAGGTGAATCGAATCCTGGTTGCCTTTGGCCAGGGTACCTGCCGCCCGGTTGGACCCCATTGTTACCGTTGTGTGCTGGAAAAATACTGTCCTAAAAAAGGGGTGAAGCCGGCAAAACCGCTTAAATAATAGCTATCCCTTATAAAATAACGCTTTAATGATATGCTTCACTATGGCCGGATTCTCTTTGAGCCTGCGGGTGGAATAACCAAACCACTGTTCTCCAAAAGGTACGTAAACTCGCATCCTGTGGCCGTTTTGCACAAGTCCCCGGCGCTTTTTGGGCGTTACGCCGTAAAGCATCTGGAATTCGTATTTGTCCTCTGGTACCTGGTATTTGTCGATCAGGTCAAGTGCCCCCTGGATCAGGGGGGTGTCATGGGTGGCAATGGCTGCGTAGACATTGTTTTTAAACATGAATTCAAGGTCTTCAAGAAAGTGGGCATTAATTTCGTGGTAATTCTTATATGCAATGGCCGCAGGTTCCACATAGACCCCCTTGACCAGTCTGAAATTCAGGTCTGCGCCTTCGCAACGCAGGTCCAGCATGGATTCAAGGTCGCCTAAAGTCCGTTTCAGGTAGGCCTGGAGCACCAGACCAATGTTCTGGGGAAATTCCTGTTTAAGCCGGCGGAAAATATCAATGGAATCATCCACACAGGGAGAGTCTTCCATGTCAATGCGGACAAAATTGCCATGGGAGGCAGCCTCGGCAGTAAGTTCCCGCATGTATTCAAAACAGGTTTTTTTGTCGATCAGGAGACCGAACATGGTGGGCTTAATAGAATAGTTGCCGTTAATACCTGCCGCTTCAATGGTGCGGATAAGGGAGAGGTAAGCATCCCGGTGCTGTGCTGCCTGGGACATGGTCTTGATAAATTCACCAAGAAGATCCAGAGTCACCATAACATTCTCCCGGTTCAGGGTTTTTGAAATGTTCACGGCGTCCTGGGGGGTTTTGCCTGCAATATAGTTTTTTGAAAACCGCCAGATTAATTGGGGTGGAAAATAGGGCAGGGCATGGCTGATTATTTTATGTAACATCTTGTTCTCCTTCAGGACGTATATTCCACTTAGAGCCTGTCTGTTAATTAGGGGACTTCAACCTGAACTTGCTAATCATTTATACGCGCTGCATTCGTCAATCCGCCGGTTGATCTCGTCGTCAATCATGACATAGGCCTTTGAATCAAGATCTTTGTACAGTTTTTTAAACTCCAGCGCCATGATCCCTTCGGGCAGATGATCAATCCGCGGCATGAAATCACTCTCTTGTTTAACAGCGGCCATTTTCTGCTGCAACCGGGAGGCCAGGATATCAGAACCAACGGCCAGTTCTGCCAGTCTCACCCCAGCCCGGTCTGCGGCAAGGTCTGCAAAACTGAACCCGCTTCCCATGTCTGAATCAGCCACCTCCTTGGAAAGTCCCACAAAATTACTCAGTTTACTTCCGGCTGAAACAGCCAGACCAGCCGAAACAAGAAGGTGTTTGGGAAGATCATCCCGGCCGTTAAGGGTAAAACGGATATTCGTACGCGGCTTGACCTGTTTAAACTTTTCTTTACTGATCAGTTTATCGATTCCCTGGTTGATGCAGAACAGGGACAATGCCTGGAGCAATGCCCGGTTCTCCAGCACAGGATCTTTGAAAACTGTGCTTTGTTCCCCTGCCAGTTGAAACAAAGGACGGATCACCCGGGAAAGGGAGATGGATCCGCTATGATATTTTTTAAGGGTAACAGCAAGGTCAGTCAGGGCATTGGTATAAAAAATCAATTTATCCTGGTGTTCCGCGGAGATCACCAATGCTTTTCCGCTTTCATGAATTTGTGCCAGGGAATCCGGGTTCCATTCGTAAACAAGGACTAACTGCTTTTCATGGATTGAAACAGATTGCAAATCATTCATCGTTTCGACAAACAATTTGTAATCCTGCGGGGGCAGGAAATTCTGACAGATAAATGAGGCAGCAAAGGTAATAACGGTTCCTGGAATTTTAATTTTACCGATACGGATATAATTGATATCAGGCTTGTTTTCTTTAATTGCCAATGTAAGTTCTGTATTGACATATCTCCCCAGCGGGGTCTTTGGAATTTTTACCGTCGCATAAAGATGGATCAACTGGTCAAACAATCGGATCTCGGGATAGATAAAAATGTCATCTGTCAGTTGAGAGACGCCGTAGCCGGCTATAAGATTCAAGTCCTTTTCAGACATTTTTACCTGTCTGACTTCTCTTGTTCGCATGGAATCGGGTTTGTTGTTTTTGACAAGCTCTTCCACCCGCTTCACACTGTCAAATGATAGCTTCGGGGGAGGGGCAACCTTGGGGTTTTTTTCAATAGCAGCAAGCAGAAAAACAGCCGGACAGGCCACGATCAATAGAATACATCCGACTAGCAAACATCTGAGGATGAATTTGATCATGATTTTTGCCTTAGCTTGTGGTTTGAATTCAGAAACGTAATGTCTCTTTTTAAATAACCACATGACTGATTGATGTCAAGGTGCATTTTTACCCTTACCCCCTAATATAAGGGGCAATAGTTTACATTATAATTTCGTATGAGCTATCTGAAATTAATATTAAAGAGCAGGCAAGTTACAGGAGATTGCCCTGCTCCGAGTTTAAGTTCAGGTTGCATAGTTCAAGGCTTCTGTGTTAATTAACTGGATCATGAAACAGTATGTCATAGACGGCTTTACGCTGAAGGATTACACGGCTTTAAAAGAGTATTTTGACACGTATCTTGAGGCCGCCACCGTGGGCGGGATCTACTGGATTGAGCTGGATACCGGTATTTTGACACAAACCCAGGCCGCCCATAAGGCCTGCGGTCCCCATGTGTTTGCCCTGATGCTGGAAGAAAGTTCCCTGTCCTGTGAGCTGTTGGTAAGAATTAAAACCAATATCAGGTGTGATTGTATGGGCTATGCCACGGTTGACCAGCGCAACTGGCTGGTGGACTGGGCAGACGCCGTTCTCGAAAAACTGTCCATTTGTATTTGATGCCGGGTCGGGATAATTTAAATGCTTAAACTCATACCCCTTGGGGGGCTTGGAGAAATAGGCCTGAACATGATGGTGGTGGAGTATGACGATGTCATGTTCATCATTGACGCAGGCCTCATGTTTCCTGAAGACCATATGCTGGGCGTGGATATTGTTATCCCGGCCATGGATTACCTTCGGGAAAATATGGATAAAATCGAATTCATTATCCTGACCCATGCCCATGAAGATCACATCGGAGCCTTGCCCTACCTGTTGCGCGAAATCCGTCTGCCGGTATACGGTACGGCCTTTACCCTGGAGATTGTGCGCAACAAGCTCATTGAGTTTGATCTCAATACCCATGTGGATCTTAACCTGGTCAATCCGGGAGAGGTGCTGACCATTGAACCCTTTGACATAGAGTTTATCCGGGTCAGCCATTCCACCATTGACGGTGTGGGGATGGCCATCACAACCCCCGAAGGTGTTGTGGTGCATACCGGAGATTTCCGCATCAGCCACTCTGCCGATATCATGAAAAATACTGATATTTCAAGTTTTGCCCGGTTTGGCGAAAAGGGTGTGCTGGCGTTGCTGTCCGATTCCACCAATGTGGAAGTAGAAGGCTATGCCATGTCTGAGCAGGAGGTGGCAAAAAATTTGGGAGAACTGGTTGAAGTGTCGCCCGGACGGGTGATTGTTTCGCTTTTTGCCTCCAATGTGTTCCGGATCCAGCAGGTGATTGATATTGCCAGGCACAACAACCGCCGGGTCATCTTTAACGGCCGCAGCATGGAACAAATTACGGATGTGGCCATGCGCTTAGGCTATCTTGACTGCCCCCCGGGTCTGGTGGTGGATATCAAACAGATTCAAAAACTTGAAGACCATGAAGTGGTGATCGTCACCACAGGTACCCAGGGTGAGCCCATGTCTGCTCTGGCCCGCATGGCCTCGGGGGTTCACAAGCACATCAATGTCCGCAAAGGGGATACCGTGATTTTGTCGAGCAAACATATCCCCGGAAACGAAAAAGCCATTGCCGGCATTATCAACAAGCTTTACCGCAGGGGCGCCGACGTGGTTTATTCCAAGATCGCCCAAATTCATGCTTCGGGGCATGCCCACCAGGAAGAGCTTAAGATGATGATCAACCTGACAAGACCTAAATATTTTATCCCCATCCACGGGGAATACCGGCATCTTGTGATGCATGCAAGGCTTGCCGAAAAATTGGGTATGCCACGCAGTAACGTGATTGTGGCTGAAAACGGCCAGGTCATTACCTTTAACGGGGAAAAAGGGGGCAGGATTGAAGAGCGGGTGCAGACCGGCCGGATTCTTGTGGACGGAAAAGGCATCGGTGATGTGGGCCGGTCCGTGCTCAAAGAGCGCCGGGAACTGTCCGAAGGCGGTCTTGTGGTGGTGACCATGATCATTGACGAGGAGACCGGGGTGGTGCTGTACGGACCGGAACTGATTTCCAGGGGCTTTATATTTGATTCCGCCACGGGATATCTTGTGGACGATGCCCAGTGCGTAATCCTGGAGATTGTTGAAGAGATTGATGCCGGGATTGATTCCCGGGTGGAACTGATTCGAAAGAGGCTGCAGCGGGCGCTTAAACAGTATTTTGCCTTTGCCATTAACCGAAGGCCCTTGATTGTACCCATTATCATTGAAGTATGAAAAAAGAACTGTCCGGCATTTTTTTAATATTTTTGATTATTCTGGCATCGGTAAGCCTTTTTTCATACCATGCCGGTGATCCTTGTGTGGGAAATCATTTTTTTACCCTCCCGGACCAGGTCCACAATCTGTTCGGCCTGGTCGGTGCACATGTTGCCGGGCTGTTTATATTTCTATTTGGCATTGGTGCCCTGTGGGTACCTTTGATCCTCTGTATTTTAGGTCTGTGGCTTATCAAAAATAAATCCCGGAACGTGATCTGGGTGACCCTGACAGGGGGACTGATCCTGATGATGACTACGGGCAGTATTTTTTTTCTGTTCAATGAAACCTATGCGTTTTCCGACACCACGATTTCTGCCGGCGGGAAAGTGGGTGGGCAGCTTGCAGGGGTTTTGCTTAAATATGCCAATATCACCGGCTGTGCCATATTCTTATGTTTTTTTGTGATAGTTGGCTTCATGCTGGTTACCGGCATTTCCCTAAAAGATGTGCTGAACGTTATCTGGGTCTGGCTGGTTCGCCTTACCCGGAGAATTAAACAGGACATGGCCGAAGGTTCCGGGTATTTAAAACAGACCCTGGAAAACAAAAGGCAGGAGAGAAAGGCCGCCAGGCTTGCCCGGGCTGAAAAACTAAAAGCCTTGACCGTCCTTCCAAGATTCGATGAAAAAAATCATGGAGATGATGTTGAGCCTGATATGGATGAGTCCGATAGTCATGCGCCTGATTTTTTTCCTGGGCCGGGAACAAATGGGGATGTGATCCTGGAAAATTTTGATGCCCCCATGCCTACCCCCATCCGAAAGGTCTCTTCACCTAAAAGAAAATCCGGGTCTGAAAAATTATCTGGTCCCACCATTGTGGAAGTGGAAACCGATGACAAGGAGTATGTGCCAGATCCTGGCCTAAAAGATATCCGGGAAAAGCCCGATTTTGTTCTGCCCGGTTTGTCTTTTCTGGATGAAAAACCAAAAATCCGCAGGCAGATCGACACGGATGAACTCCAGAACAAGGCAAGTATTTTGAAGAAAAAGCTGGAGGATTTTAATGTTAAGGGCGAGGTGGTGGAAATTCTTCCCGGACCTGTGATCACTACCTTTGAGTATCGTCCGGCACCCGGCATCAAACTGTCAAAGATCGTGGGGCTTTCCGATGACCTTGCCCTTGCCCTTGCCGCCATTTCCATCCGCATTGTGGCCCCTATTCCGGGTCGCGATGTGGTGGGCATTGAAATTCCCAATGATGAACGTGAACTGGTCAATTTAAGGGAAATGATCGCATCCAGGGAGTTTGTCCAGTCCAAATCTTTACTGACGCTTGGTCTTGGAAAGGATCTTCTTGGTCAGCCCGTGGCCACCAAAATGGATAAAATGCCCCATCTGCTCATTGCCGGTGCCACAGGTACGGGTAAAAGTGTGGGGCTGAATTCCATGATCATCAGTTTGCTGTACAAGGCCGCGCCTGATGAGGTCAAACTCATCATGATTGACCCAAAACGTATTGAACTCTCTGTGTATAATGATATTCCCCATCTGATTACCCCTGTGGTCACGGATATGAAAAAAGCCACCAATGCACTTTTTTGGGCGGTTCGGGAAATGGAGCGCCGGTATGAGTTGTTGGAATTGTCAGGCTTAAGAAATATCGGACAGTTCAATGAAATGATCGACGAACGACTCAGCCAGATTGCTCCGGGCGCCTCTCCCGAGGATATTGTGCTTCCCGGCGGACTGCCCCTGGAGCGCCTGCCTTTTATTGTAGTGATCGTGGACGAACTCGGGGACCTGATGATGGTCGCCTCCAAGGATGTGGAATATGCCCTGACACGCCTGGCCCAGATGGCCCGGGCTGCAGGTATCCATCTGATTATCGCCACCCAGCGTCCGTCCGCTGACGTGCTCACCGGCACGATCAAGGCCAATTTCCCCACCCGGATATCTTTTCAGACCTCTTCAAAAATCGACGGCAGGATCATCATTGACCAGGGCGGTCCCGAAAGCTTGCTTGGCAACGGAGACATGCTGTTCTCTCCCCCGGGCACAGGAAAGCTCATGCGTATCCAGGGCGCCTTTATTTCCGAAAAAGAGATTGGCCGGATTACTTCGTTTCTTAAAGATCAGCGGCAGCCGGATTACAACGAAGAAGTGATCCAGGGCGACGACGACGGCCAGGAAAAAGTGTTTGACGAATCTGAATATGATGAAAAATACGACGAAGCTGTGGCCCTGGTGACCAAAGATCGTCAGGCCTCCATTTCCTATGTCCAGCGCCGGTTGCGAGTCGGTTACAACCGGGCTGCCCGGCTCATTGAGATGATGGAGCATGAGGGGATTGTCGGACCCCAGATCGGTTCCAAACCCCGGGACATACTGGTGAAAAGTTATGATGAGGGGGAAACCGTATGACCGCATTGCTTGATTTTGAATTTTTAAATACCATCAAGGGGTTTATGGATGATGATGAAGCCCTTCGTTTATATGATCTTTCCCTGGCTGCCGCAAGGTTGGGTCCGGTGCTTGAAATCGGCTCCTATTGCGGGCGCTCTGCTGCCATTATCGGGTCTGCCTGCAAGCTGAACAGCGGTATTTTATTTTCCATAGACCATCATGCAGGCTCCGAAGAACAACAACCGGGCGAACAATATTTTGACCCTGACCTTTACGATGAGAAGACCTTAAGCGTCAATACCTTCCCCTTGTTTCGTCAGACGCTTTCCCGGGCAGGCCTGGAAGACACGGTGGTGCCTATTGTCTGCACTTCAAAAACGGCAGGCCGCATGTGGAAGACTCCGCTTTCCATGGTGTTCATTGACGGCGGGCACTCCTTTGAAGCGGCATATACGGATTTTCTGACCTGGGCACCCCATATTATCCCGGGAGGCTTTCTGGTCATCCATGATATATTTTTCAATCCCCAGGAAGGGGGCCAGCCCCCGCGCCAGGTATATGAACTGGCACAGGCAACCGGGGGGTATGATGTGCTTGAGATGACGAAAACCTTGGGTGTGCTGCAGGTGAAAGTTTAATCCCTTTTGCGCTTTTTCATTTTTTCCAACTCTGTTTTAAATTTTTCACAGGGGTCTTCATAGGATACCCGCTGGGTGAACCACAGGTAATCGGCAGGGGGCACCGGATTAAACCCTTCAAGGGACAGCGGTTCCAAATACTGCGCGATGCCAGCCGGTTTTCTTTCAATTTCCGTTATGGACAGATTTGTCTGGGAGATGTTCGGTTTCAGGTGATGTACCCGGTCCATGACACCTAAACCATATTCGGTATGGCCCGCCCCTATTATGATGACAACAGGGCCTGTTTTTCGTCCTGCCTCATCGCGGTCTTGGGTTTGCACGGCATTGAACAGTTCAACCACGGACAGGGCCATCCGGTCATTGCGCGCCATCCAGGTATCATATAACCGGTCTGTCATCCGGCCATGATCCATGCCGCAATGAACTGATACAAAAACCGATTTCATGTACGATTCATACGCGGTATTTGACAGTCTTGTGGAAAACAGCTGCTGCAATTCAATGGGGGACAGACCGTCGAGTCCTTTGCGGGTAATCCGGAGCTTCTGGGTGGCGGACAGATCAAGGCCTGCGGCAGGAAGGTCGTTATCTGCCGCAAGCCTTATCAGATCCCAGTAGTAGCCCCACATGGTGTCGGACTGGTTTTTCCATCCCAGTTTTTTCCTGATTCGTTGTTCAACGGCTTTTTCCATCTTGGGCGTGTGTGCTTTTCTGCCGGCATCCACCAGGTTGAGCAGCAAAGGGGTGTCCTGGTATGAAAAAAATTCAAAGCCGAGGATTGGGGCCCGCCCCTGGTGAATAAGAGCCTGGATAACCCGGTGCTGGATGGCATGGTGCATGGGATTGTCATGCTTTTCGGATAGATAGATAATATCGCTGTGGATAAGCATGTCCATAAGGCCGGTAAAGCTTACAGGTTCCCCAGTATCCCCTTTGACCAGGGTGCCGATTAACGGATCATCGCGCATGACAATTTTGGATGTTGTGGCACAACCGCAAAACAGACACAGTACGCTCCCTATTAAAAAATAAATCAGACGTTGCATTAATCTCCTTGTACAAACACTATGTAGTGCGCGACCAAAGCTCCTGTGTTTGGACGAAAAGTTGCCCAGATTCAAGGCGCAGAAAAATTTGCAACCGGAGCATACTAAAGTATGTGAGGATTGTAAATTTTTCTGTAACGCCGCAGATGGGTGACTTTTCGTTCAAACTCTATTTAATCTCCGTCCAGCAGGCGTCCAAGACCGCCTAAAACAGAACCTTCACCTTTAGCTGTGCCCCCGGTACTTGGCGCATGGCTGATGATACGGTCTGCCAGGCGGGAAAAAGGCAGGCTTTGCAGATAAACATTGCCGTATCCTTCCAGTGTGGCCAGAAACAAACCTTCGCCGCCGAAAAACATGGATTTAAGCCCGCCTGCCCGCTGGATGTCATATTGAATCCCCTGGGAAAAGGCCACGATGCAGCCGGTATCCACCATCAGCCTTTCGCCGTTCAGCTCTTTTTTAACGATGGTACCGCCGGCATGAATAAACGCCATGCCGTCACCTTCCAGGCGCTGGAGAATAAACCCTTCGCCGCCGAAAAAACCGGCCCCAAGTTTTTGGTTAAAGGCAATGGAAACTTTCGTGCCAAGGGCTGCGCACAGAAACGCATCTTTCTGGCAGATCAGCTGTCCGCCGATGGCGGCCATGTCAACGGGAATAATTTTTCCGGGATAGGGTGCGGAAAAGGCCACCCTTTTTTTATCATGTGCCTGGTTGGTGAAATGGGTGAGAAACAGGCTTTCACCGGTGAGCGCCCGTTTGCCTGCATTAAAGAGCTTGCCCATAATCCCTTTGTCCGCTTCAGAGCCGTCCCCCATTTTTGCTTCAAATTCAATACCCTGTTCCATCCAGTTCATGGCACCGGCTTCGGCAATCACGGTTTCGCCGGGATCCAGTTCCACCTCAACGGCCTGCATGTCATCCCCAAAAATTTCGTAATCCACTTCATGGCACTGCATCATTTATCTCCTTCGACGTGTTGTGATGAAAGATTTAGCCTTCTTTGGCAGGCAGATAAAAATTTTTTGATATGCGGCACAGTATATCAGATTTTTCAGGTATTTTTCCATTAAAAAGCTACTTAAAATAAATGAGGTCACAGTGAAATT
>QKDP01000241.1 GCA_003252055.1 Desulfobacter postgatei
GATGGCTGCCGGGCTGGGGTAATCATCATGCCTTTGCCGCAGTCAGATAAAAAGCTGTTCGGCCTGTCGGATGATGAGGCCAGGGATATTGTCCGCATGGATTCAGGCAAATCCAATTACAGCCGGAAGGGTGCCGGGGTTTATTTCAAGCTTGAGTCTGTGAAACTGCCCAACGGTGATTGGGTCGGTGTTCCGCGTAGGATTGAACTTGAAGAAAAGCTTGAAGAAAAGGCCCATGACAAGGGCAATCGTGTTGTTGAGATCTCCCAGTTTATGGCTATGGCTCTGACGGCAAAAGCCGGACCGGATGGTGGTTCATTGCCGTGGTCTGAACTTAGGGGGCTTTATATGAGCCTTGCAGATGTCAAAAGCACCGTTGCAAATCAAGACGTTACTCTTCTACCGAAAGGCCGGGGAAAGGCCCTAAAAGTCAGCTTCTATGATGACAAGGGGCAGTATGTCTTTTGCCAGGTCTGGTATGAAAAAGGTGAGTGGAGAACTGCACCCATTGTTGTGCATATGGAACCACAAAAAAACGGGCAGGAAAATGTGGCAGATGAAGACCTTTTTACCGAAAAATGAAAAACAGCTTTCCGGCTTTCCGCAGCTTTCCGGCGAAAAGCTGGAAAGTCTATCAATAAAGGTTTTCCGCGCTTTTCGGGTAGCTTTCCGCGCTTTCCGCGGAAATTACCGTGGAACACGTCGTGAAACTACTATGGATAGGGGCTTTCCGCTTTCCGGGCTTTCCGCCCCCTACGGGGGAGTCCCTACCGCGGAAAGCTGGGGACACCCCCCAGGGGTTTCCCCCATGTTTTTGGAAAGGAAAATCTTTCCTGCCAGTGAGTTAAAAAAAAGGATCTGAATAATGTCGCCAATGCAACGCACATTGACAGAAATTAAAAAACACGGCTTGCGGTACTGGATCGTGGAGCATTTCAACCAATGGGACCGGAAACGGCACGATCGGTTCAACATCATTGACCTGCTGGTTCTTGACGGTGGTGTTCTGGGTATCCAGGTCTGCCAGGGCAACCATTACCGGCAGCACATTAGAAAATTAACCGAAGAACACCAGGCCAACACCATTGCATGGCTATCACAGCCCGGCACCCGGTTGGAGGTGTGGGCATGGCGCAAACTCAAAAAGAAACGGGGCGGCAAGGCCATGGTCTGGATGCCGAAGATTGCAGACATTCTTCTGGTTAATGATTGCCCATATGTTGAAGAACGAAAATAAAAAACGCCTGCCCGGGACAGCGGAATCCCATGGCAGGCGGAGACAAATGAACGAAGGGAAAATAATGATTTTTACACTAAATTGCAAGACTATTTTAACCAACCTGGACCCAGCAACCTTGCAGGCGGTCAAAAAGTATCTGACCATGCCGAACCCGAAGTATGCCGAAGCCCAGAAAATGAATAGGTCCACCTGGAATATTGACCGGGATCTGACTTTTTATGAGGCAAACCCGGAATCCCTGATTTGTCCCAGGGGTGCAGCCGGGCAAATTTATCGGATCTGCCAGAACGCCGGGGAGCATATCCAGTTTATTGACGAACGCCGGACTCTGGACGCCGTTGCTTTTAATTTTAAGGTGGACCTTAGGCCTTTACAGGCACCAGCAGTTAAAAACGTCTTAAAAAACGATTTTGGGCTTTTGGCAGCCGGTACCGGAGCCGGGAAAACCGTCATGGGGCTTTACCTGATTGCAGAACGCGGTCAGCCTGCCCTTGTGGTGGTCCACACCAAAGAGCTTTTGAACCAGTGGATTGACCGTATTGAATCTTTCATGGGCATCCCCCGCGATGAAATCGGCATTATTGGCGGCGGCAAGTTCTCTATCGGGGCCCGGATCACAGTTGCCACGGTTCAGAGCCTTTATAAACGGGTTGATGAAGTGGTGCCACATATCGGCCACCTGGTGATAGATGAATGCCACCGTGCTCCCAGCCGGACGTTTACGGAAGCCGTAAGCGCATTTGATTGTAAATACATGCTGGGATTGACCGCTACCCCATGGCGGCGGGATGGATTGTCAAAAGTGATTTTCTGGCATGTGGGCGATGTCGCCGGCCGCATTGACAAGCAGGATCTGGTGGACCAGGGGAACCTTTGTCCGGCTGAGGTGAAATGGGTCGAAACCGAATTTAACACCCCGACCAATGCCAGCGAATTTTATTCCAAGGCCCTGTCCGAACTGACCGAAGATGATACCCGGAACCGGCTGGTTTGCAAGACCGTTTCTAAGAATAACGGCCATGGTATCAGTCTGATTTTGTCAGACCGGAAAGCACATTGCAAAACCCTACAAAATATCCTGTCTGGTGTCCATGGCATCCATGCAGAAGTATTGACAGGCAGCACAAGCCAGAAGGACCGTGAACGGATCATTACAGCGTTGCAGGATGGTGAATGCAAATACCTGATTGCCACAGGCCAGCTCGTTGGTGAAGGCTTTGACCTCCCCGGTATATCCACGGTGCTTCTGACAACCCCCGTG
>QKDP01000183.1 GCA_003252055.1 Desulfobacter postgatei
ATTGTTTTAAAATTCCGGTTGCTCAGTGATCGGACGGTTGTTAATCAGGTCAAGGAAAACCGGTATATTCAATATTTTTGCAATGTCCCAGATACAGATTTGTCCACTTTCATGCATCACAGCAACCTGAGCAAATTGCGAAAAATTTCAGGGAAGAAGAGGCAATTAAATTGTCAGTTTTTGAAGCAAGTGGTTTATGCAATTTAAATACTCAACATTCATACATGGCTTTGAAAGATGGCCCGTATACGGATCGTTTTTTTTTAAATCTTTGATTGATTCAAGGAATTCTATGTTCCCTGAGATGAACAGGACCGGAACGGTTTTATTCGTCTTCCTTATATAGCGATACACATCCATGCCATTGATTTCTCCTGGAAGGGTATAATCCAGGCTGACAAGATCATAGTCATTCCTGTTAAACAGATCCTGCGCAACCCGTCCGTTGCTGGCAATATCCACATGGTGATGACACGGTTTCTGGGTCAGTACCATGTACTGTATATCTGCCAGTGCTTGTTCATCTTCAACCAGAAGAATATATTTATCGTGGCAGCGGATAGCATCTCTATTTATCGTTTCAATTTCCTGCCGGGTCAGTTCTTTTTTTGTGAGAGGCAGCAGTATGCTCACAGTTGTTCCTTTTTCCGGTTTGGAACTTACTGTTATCTGACCCTTATGTTTTTCCACGTATTTTTTTACATTGGCCATTCCATAGCCGGTACCCTTGATTCCACCTTTGTAGGAAAGCGTCCTGTCGCGACTGCCTTTCAGGGTAAAAGACGGCTCAAAAATTCTGTCCATAAATTCTTCGGGGATACCACACCCATTATCAGTTAGCTCAATATGGATATTATCGTCCAGATGAGATGTGAGGATGACTATTTCCGGCTGATCCACAAGGCTTGTTGCATGGATTGAGTTTTGAATGATATTTATAATTGCATGCTCAATCATCCCGGGATCTGCCAAGAGATCGGGCTCTCGGCGTCCATATTCATGCACGACAATGATCCCTTCCAGATCTTTTTTCATCAGGTTAAGGATCAGTTCAATTTTTTCATTGATGGAAAAAAATTCCTGCTTGGGCTCCTGATCCTTGGCAAACGCTATCAGATTTTTTGTCAGGTTCTTCCCCCGTATGCACTGTTCGAGAATAATTTCAAGGGATTCTTTCAACCCTGGATCGACGCCGGCCATTAGGGCAAGTTCCGTTGTTCCCAATATAATCCCCAAAATATTGTTAAAATCGTGAGCCATTTTCCCGGCAACCTGACCGACCAGAGCAAGCTTTTTACTCTCTGCCGCTTCTGAAATAGCTTCCATTTTCTCCTTTTGAGCGCGCTTTCTGTCTGTGATATCTCTTACTGCTGTAACCCGAATCTTTCTTTCATTATATCTCAGCATTCTGCCCTGGACCTCCGCCGGGAACATGCTTCCATCCTTGCGCAGCGCAGTGATTTCATACGGCTTTTCGTAACCAGACAGCACATTATTTTTTGCAATCTCCCTGTCCTCAGGAACAATCCAGTCCGTCACCAGTCTGCCGACAGCCTCCTCCCGGGTATAGCCGAACATCCGCTGGGCGGAAAGGTTCTGATCCAGACATATGCCATACCCTGAAAGAAAGATGGACTCGAAGGATGCATCAGACAGTGCAGCCAGCCTTGCTTTACTGTTGCGAAGTGCTTTTTGGTAGTTAAGTCGATCCGTAATGTCCCGGCAGACACAGAATATCAGCTTTTTCCCATCGAGTTCCGCTGCATTGCTACAAATTTCCACATCTACCAGTGAGCCGTCTTTTCTGCGGTGCCGGGTTTCAAAATGGTCGCCTTTTTCATCTACGGTTACAAGCATTTGTATGATCTGATCTTTACTGAAATTGCCCTCCCAGTCCCATATCCGCAGATTAAAGAGCTCGTCTACCGTATATCCGAGAGTATGTGCAAACTTTTTACTGGTATCGTATACTCTCCCCTCCCGATCGACAACAACAATCCCATCTCTGGAACCCTCAATCAGAACTCGCCGCCAGTTAGTTTCTTCAAAACGATTTTCTTTCGCGGTACTCTTTTCCGGAGTATTGTCAAAGGATGAGTCCCCAATTGTTTTCGTCATTTCCCCTTTTTTTGATTTCATCTTAAGGTTCCTGCAAAAGCATAGGTTGATTTCAGGTTAAGGGTTCCGGCAAGGCGTCAGTAACCTTGTATTTTTTTTCTGTATCAAATTTTGTTACCTATTTAAAGTCATTAAATAATACCTGATCCCAATGCTGATTTTTCCCAAAAAAATGATAATTCAAGTTAAGCAACAAATTAGAATTAATAATAATAAGGGCGATGACTTAATGGTATTATTCCACGCCCAAGTCCATTTCAAAACAGTATTCAATACCAGATGTATTGCGGTCCATAAAGCATTCATTGAAAGCGGCGCATCTGTTATAACAACCAACAGTTATGCCCTGGTCCCTTTTCATATTGGTGAAGAAAAATTTAAAAAACAGAGCAGAGCGCTGGCAACTATCGCCTGATAGACGGCTCGGTCAGCCGTCAATGAAACCCAAACCGGAACCCAGACCCGCATACGTGTTGCAGGTTCCATCCCCCCATTGTTTGGCTCCTACCGTGCCGATCTGTACCGGCCAGAGCGGGTGGTTGAATTCGCAACTCCATCCGTAATCGCTTGTGTAACCCGGATATTGACCCGGGTGTAAATATAATGATATAAAAGGTCTCATTTCAACCTGCAGTATATTTAAAGAAGATGGATAACCAAACAACAATAAAAAGAGATTTATTTGATTTTGAAGTGGGCTATCTGACCCAAAGCCCATGCGTCAATTGTGAATTCAGGGAACACCTGCCCAAATGCCATGCGGACTGCATTATTTTGGACCAGATCCAGACCCGGCTGGCCCGGGGCATATCTTCCCAGTCCTCCAGTTATGAAAGCTGAACCGGGACTGCCTTTTCACGTCTTTTCCCAGTCCAGCATTACAAAACACCTGACCCTTAAACGGTATAACGATCTTAAAGATATCCGTACCCCGTCAGGATACAGTCTTGATCAGGCCATCAGGTCCGGCATTAAAAATCCCGATTCCAGCATTGGTATCTATGCCGGGGATATGGAAAGCTATGACTGCTTTGCGCAGGTATTGCTGCCCATCATCGAGGACTACCACCATCTTGAGCCGGGCTGGTCCCATAAGCCCGACCTGCAGGAAGCGGTTCTGCCGGACCTGGACCCGAAACAGACATTCATACGCTCATCCCGGATACGAGTGGCAAGAAACCTTGGCAGGTTTCCTTTTTCAGGCAACATGAACCCGGATCAGCGGCTAGCCCTGGAAGAGACGGTAAAACAGGCCTTCAAAACCCTGCCCGAAACATTATCCGGCACCTATACCTCTTTTACAAATTTAAATGAAAAACAGTTCAATGCCCTGCTTGAAAAAGGGCTGGCTTTCCGGAAAGGCGACCGGTTCATGGATGCTGCAGGCATAAACCGGGATTATCCTTTAGGCCGCGGCATATTCATAAGCCGTGACAAGGTAGTCCGGGTATGGGTCAATGAGGAAGATCACCTGCGCATCATTGCCCAGTCCCCGGGCGGGGATATTGCCTGTGTTTTTAACCGGCTAATACAGATGATCAGGGCATTGGAGGATAAACTTCATTTTGCCTTTGACCGGAGAAAAGGATTTCTTACAGCCTGCCCCACCAATATCGGAACAGCCATGCGGGCAGGGGTGCATATCCATCTTGAAAAACTGGAGAAAAACCCATCTTTTCTTGAAACTATCGCCAGGGATCACCACCTGCAGATCCGGGGCACGGGCGGGGAAAAAACCGCCGTTGAACAAGCCGTGTTTGACGTCTCCAATGCCCGCAGGTTAGGTATCAGTGCCAACACTATTGTAAAGGATCTTCACGAGGGATTACAAGCCATTATCCATACTGAAAGAAATTTATAGTGTTTAAACGCAAAGTCACCCATCTGCGGCGTTGCATAAAAATTTGCAATCCTCACATACTTTAGTATGCTCCGGCTGAAATAATTTTTGCGCCTTGCATCTGGGCAACTTTGCGTTCAAACACGGGTTTGCCGTTCAAGCATGATATAAAAAAAGATCCCAGTCCTTTTCAGGACTGGGATCCGGTTAAATTATATTTCATACAAACATCTATTCGATATCTGTATCATCCAGTACTTCATTTTTGATACTTTGTTTGTCACCCGCCAGGTGCCGTCTTTGTTTGTCTTTGAATTTGCTGATCTGGGTTCTAATTTTTTCGGCCAGATTGTCAATGGCTAAATACATGTTGTTGTCTTCAGCCTCACCACTGGCATGAATTTTCAGCTTATTGCAAGTCAGATTGATTTCAGCAATGCTGCGTAATTTTTCATCTGCCAGGACAACCTGGGCCTCGGCCGGGGAATCCAGCATTTTATCTAATTTACTTAATTTCTTTTCAACATGGGATTTTACAGCATCTGATGAAGGGATGTTTTTGAAAGTGATTGAGATGTTCATAGGCTCTCCTTTTTATTGGTGAGATGATAGTTAGAAAATAACACAATCCCTGTTACGACTCAATAACAGACCGCTAATATAATCAAAATAAATTTGATTTTCTCCTTGTTTTAGGGTAGACCTGCCATACTTTAAGTATGGTTTTGAAGTTAAATTAAAAACTTGACAGCCGCAGAATGCAATAGGCGGCAATCTATGCCGGACAACATAATTTTTAAATTGAAGAAAAGACCTTCACAATATGTCACCCTCTTTTTCATTTTGTTCATTGCCTGGAAAAAGCAACTGGACCCAAGACTATAAAAATTTCCGAAAAACAGCCGGTCAACTGATCGCAGATCGCAAGGCCCTGGACCGCGTATTCATCCGTCCCTACGATGAAAACAGCAAAAAGACCCTGGTTAAATACATGGAGCAGATCCTGTTCGGACTGCACGATTTTCTTAACCGGCATGTGGGCGTCACTGAAGAAATCAGTCTCACTGAACTGGCCAAAAATTACATGGATGTCGAGATCAGCGACCATCCCCAGAAAAATCTGGGCCAGGTTATTGAAGATATCATTAAAGACATTGCCCCTAAAGCGGTCAATGTGGCATCGCCCTATTTCATCGGCCACATGACATCCGCCTTACCCTTTTTCATGGTGCACCTTAAAGCCATTACCGCGGCCTTGAACCAGAATCTCATTAAAATGGAAACCTCCAAGGTGCTGGCCGTCATTGAAAGGCAGGTGCTGGCCAAAATCCACTGCCTGATTTTCAAAAAAAGCCCGGACTTCTACCGGGCGCATGTCCAGAACACCCGTACGGCTTTGGGTGCATTCACATCCGGCGGCACCACGGCCAACATAACCGCCATGTGGGTTGCCAGAAACCGCCTGTTTCCGCCCAAAGATGATTTTTCAAGCATTGAAGAAGACGGCCTGTTCAAGGCCATGAGCGTCCACCAAACGGACCGGATGGTGATCCTTGTATCCCGGCGGGGGCACTACTCTTTGAGAAAAGCGAGCGGGATTTTGGGTCTGGGCAATAAAAACATTATTGGTGTAGATGTTAAACCGGATCATACCATTGATATAGATAAACTTAAACAAATGATCCAGGATCTAAAGCAGCAGGGGCGGACAAAAATTGCCGCAATCGTGGGCATTGCCGGGGCCACGGAAACAGGAACCATTGATCCTTTGCAAGAGATGGCCGATATCTGTGAACAAGAGCAGATTCATTTTCACGTGGATGCAGCATGGGGCGGACCGATACTGTTATCACACACCTATGCCCACCTGCTTTCAGGCATTGAACGGGCAGATTCCGTCACCATTGACGGTCACAAACAGTTTTACATGCCCATGGGAGCGGGCATGGTGTATTTTAAAAATGCCAATGCCCTTGACGCCATTGCCTACCATGCCCGGTACGTCAACCGAAAGGGCTCTGTGGATTTAGGCATCAAGACCCTTGAAGGTTCCAGGGAGGCCGCCTGCCTGATCCTGGATGCATCCTTAAAAATCATGGGCGCCAGAGGATATGCCCTGATGATTGATCACGGCATTGAAACGGCCAGGGCATTTGCCGAAAAAATAGAAGAGCGGCCGGAATTTGAACTGGTGACCCGGCCTGTACTCAATATTCTGACCTACCGGCTGGTGCCCATGTCCTTCCGGCAAAAACTGGCAACTGCCCGGGGGGAGGAGCGCAAACGCTTAAACCAGGAGCTTGACGAGATCAATATCCGCATCCAGCGCATCCAGCGGGAAGCAGGCAAAAGTTTTGTCTCCAGAACCCGGCTTAAACTTGTGCCGGAGGATGACTTCATGGTGGTGGTACTTCGGAGCGTTATCATGAACCCCTATACCACCGAAGCCATCCTGGACGACATCCTGGATGAACAGGAAGAAATTTATCATAAACTTTAAATCCGGACCCGGTCAGACGGACAGAATCAGATGCTCTCCGGCCGGGTTTGACGCCGGATTGACGAATGCAATATCCCGGTGCCTGGCGTGCTTTTGGGCCAGCCGGAAAAAGGAGACGTAACCGAAGGCAGTATTTTATTCATGGTCTTGGCCTGCTCCACCACATAAAACGCCTGCTCATCTGTCTTCTGGATTTCATTGATAATCTTTTGAAGATCCTTTCTGCGGCAGGCAATATAGAGCTCGCACACAGGTCCCTGCATACCCTCTCCAATGAACATGGTCACCGGCTGTCCAAAATCCCTCAGTTTTTTTGCAATGATATTGCCCGAGTCTTTACAAAACACCCGGATAATAGCAAGCCCGAAAGCAAGCCGGGCCTCCACCTTAATGCCGACAACATTGCCGGTGGCATAGCCCAATGCGTAAAATATTACCAAAACAGGCTGCTGGTTCATCTGGCCGATCACCGCATTGATCACTAAGACCCAGATGACGACCTCACATACGGCCAGAAAAAATGCAGTGACGGTGCGGCCCTGAACGGTGACGATTGTTCGAATAGTGCCGAAAGAGACATCGCAGATCCGGGCAAAAAATATGAGAATCCCAGTCATTAAAACCGTTGATTCTGTCATGGTAAAATGTCCTTACTATAAAATATTTATTTTATTTGCGCGTTGCAAAGGGCACACCCCCCGTGCACATAAGCAAATAATGCGCCGAAGTTGATGACTGCCAGAAAAATATAAAATTGTTTATCATATCAGGCAGATATTTTTTTAAGCTTTTATTAATAGCCCCCGAAAAAAATGAATATCGGTAATGTTTTTCTTATTGCATAACTATCGGCAAATATCTTCTTTATTTCCTGAAATAAATAGCTTTAATCAATGGACAAACCCTTGAAGATTGTTGTATGAAGTATGCGCTAATCAGTATTTGAAACAATTTTTAGAAAATGGTAATTGTTTACCAAAAAAAATACCGCCCGGAGAGTCTTCCGGCGTAAAGACAAATGAGTTTTCTCCATAACAGGGGACATGATGAAAAAACAGATTGAACTGGCCATTCACCCGGACAGTCTTTATGACAAAAATCTTCATAAAAAGCTGGCAGCAAAAAAATTAGGGGCGGATGCCAGTGAAATCACTGCCCTGATACCGTTGAAGCGCTCCATTGATGCCCGAAAATCTGCGGTATTCCGGATACGGTATGAGGTTTATATTGATGAACCATATCTGCCCGAGAAAAAAGACATTTCATACAAACCGGTCAAACAGGGCAGGCATGTGATCATTGCAGGATTTGGCCCGGCAGGGATGTTTGCGGCCCTGAAACTGATTGAAATCGGCATCAAACCCATTATCCTGGAACGGGGCAAAAATGTCAGGGACCGGCGGTTTGACATCAGCGCCATACAGAGAAACCATTGGGTCAACCCGGACTCCAACTATTGTTTCGGGGAAGGTGGCGCCGGGGCTTACAGTGACGGCAAACTTTTTACCCGCTCAACAAAACGCGGTGACGTCAAAAGGATATTAAACATCCTTGTTCAGCACGGTGCAGACCCGGATATATGCATAAATGCCCACCCCCATATCGGTTCCAACAAACTGCCGAAGATTGTTTCAGCCATAAGGGAAACCATTGTGTCCAATGGCGGCGAGATACATTTCAACAGCCGGATAACAGACCTTATGGTCAGGGACCACAGGCTTGAAGGGGTGGTGGTAAATGATTCCGTTGAAATGCCGGGACAAGAACTCATACTTGCCACCGGCCATTCTGCTGTGGATGTTTATTATATGCTTAAAAAACATCATATCCGGCTCGAGGCAAAACCATTTGCCATGGGGGTGAGAATTGAACACCCCCAAAACCTGATCAATGAAATCCAGTATCATTCAAAAAATTATAGCAGCAACCTGCCCGCAGCCGCCTACACGCTCACCTGCCAGACCAGTGAACGGGCGGTATTTTCATTCTGCATGTGCCCGGGCGGTATTATTGTCCCGACAGCCACCTGTCCCGGTGAACAGGTGGTCAACGGCATGTCCGTTTCCAGACGCAACTCGCCTTTTGCCAACAGCGGTTTTGTGGTCAGTGTCGGGGAAAAGGAGTGGGCGGATTACAGGAATGAAAATGAATTTGCCGGATTGAAACTTCGCATGGCCCTTGAAAAATTGGCCTTTGAACTGGGTGGCCATTCTCAGGTCGCCCCAGCCCAGAAAGCCGCTGATTTTTTAGCCGGGAAAACCAGTACAACCCTGAATCCAAGCTCGTATATCCCGGGCATCATATCTTGCCCCATGCATGAATGTCTGCCCCGGTTTATGGTCAAAGGCCTTGGAGAGGCATTAACCATTTTCAATAAAAAAATGCCCGGGTTTTCCTCTAATGATGCCCAGCTAATAGGCGTGGAAACAAGGACCAGTTCGCCGGTAAGAATTCCCAGGGACAAAACAACCTTTATGCACCCGGATCTTCACGGGCTTTTCCCCTGCGCAGAAGGGGCTGGCCATGCAGGCGGTATTGTATCGGCAGCCATTGACGGCGAGAACTGTGCTGCAGCTGCCGCAAAATTTTTCGACCTGTGCGGGTAGGGTTAAGCTGCCAGTTTGAAATTTAAGCTTTTCGTTTCAAACCATTTTTTATTCTCTCCATTCCTTTTTATGGATGTGATTGTTGCCAAGCCTACTGAACCGGCTTTTGACCAACTCATTCCAT
>QKDP01000245.1 GCA_003252055.1 Desulfobacter postgatei
CCATTGTAGCAGTTGCCTTTTCTTTTTGTGTTTTTCGGTTGATTTCATATGCAATGAGTTTGGGGTCATCAAAGTGATTAAGCTCATTGCCTTCATCACAATGGTCATTGATCATTCGGCCATTTTCTTTTTCCCGGAACATGAATTGATCATGCGTTCCCTGGGCGCTCTGTCTTTCCCTTTGTTTGCTTACTTCATTACCCAGGGCCTGAAATATACCAAAGACCTTCAGCTCTATATCATCTCCCTGGTGACCTGTGCCTGTATTACCCAGCCCCTGTTTAATCTCCTGTTCCCGGATCTGCATAGACTCAATGATCTTTATACCCTGCTTTTCGGCTTGATCATTCTTGTCCTTTATGAGCGGTACGGCGCTCAGGCCTTTTACTTGACCCTGCTTCTTGTCCTGTCCAACGTCGTATCAATCTATATTTTCATCGTCTTTGCTATTTATTTTATGCACCACCGGCCTGTTTACCTCCTGGGCGCTATGACCGCCTTTTATCTTTTGGTGTATTATTTATCCGGAGCCCCTTATGTTTTGTTCGGTCCGGCTGCTGTTGCTCTCATGTACTTCAGGGCTACTCTTCCCTTGCCCAGGACGATTCAAAAATATTTTTATTACGTGGGCTATCCCGGGCATTTTCTCATAATTATCCTGATCAATTCATTTGTTATATCCCCGGTAAACACTTGATAAAGAATAAATAAAATGAACCCACGAGAATTGAAAACTCACCTTTACCAGTTGGTAAAGAAAAACGGAAAAAACAGCATAACAAAAGTTGAGTATGAATATATGGCAGGAAAAATTGATTACAGCACCTATTTGAATAGTTGTTATGCGGATTATGCCAAAGGTAATTTTTCAAGAAATAAGAAATAAGAAATATTTTTCTATTCAGAGCACCGGAGCGTATGGCCAGGAGTATCAGATTGTCCAAATTTTGAAAATTAATTTAGAGACGTTAAATTGACATATATCGCCTTGAAATATAATAATACCCAGTTAGATCCAATTATCGGGGGATTATGCATGAAAGGCAATATTTATACCCGTCAAAAATGTTCTATTTGCAATGCTCGGCTTGTCCATTTCGAAAAGAAAAACGGGTGTTTCTGTGAAGAGCATCCTGATCAAAAAGCAACTGGTCAATTTTATGTAAAGTTTGGAAAGGATATCAACCAGCGTTTTCGATCTTATGATGAGGCCGCAAGGTTTCTAACTGGCCTGAGATATGAAACAGACAGAGGAACGTTCGATGTTCGTGACCATTTAGCCAGCAATCCATTAAGCTTCTCAAATCTTGCAGAACAATATCTTGATTTTAAAGAAAAACAAAAGTTGACATCATTCTATCATATAAAAAGGTATATGATGCACGCTTCCCGTTTTTTTAAGGACGTAAACGTAAAAAGCATTAAACGAAAAGATATTAGAAATTTTTTGGATGAATTGGACGTTTCCGATAAAACTAAAAAGAATTATTCAACACAGCTTCATGACTTCTGGTACAATTTCTTGTATGAGGAAGAAGAGATTTTAAATCTTTCTCAACTGCCTAAATTCCCTCAAATTGACGTTCAGCTCGGTTTCAGAAAGTTGATTGATATTGAAACCCGGGAAAAAATAGTTGATACGTTGAAAGAACGGACTTACCACCGAAGTCCTAAAATTTGGCTTGGGGTTGATCTCCTTTGCACATATAACAGTTTGCGGCCTGGAGACCTTCGGAGCTTAAAAGAAGGTGATATTGATCTGGAGTATGGTGTGTTGACTTTCTGGCGTCCAACTAAATCCAAAAAGAAAAAAGATCCAAAGGTGATAAGGATCAGGCTCATTGATTTTCACATTAATGAATTTATAAAAATGAAACAGGCTTACCCGGCTGTCGATTCCGTTCTATTTTTTCGAAGCCCTAACGGCGAACCCTTTGGTATCAATTTATTTTATAAACATTGGAAAAAAGCATGCAAGGAGATCGGAATATACGACCTTGATTTATATGGTGGCACTCGACATTCAAGCATTACAGCCATAGCCAAAGCGGCTGGAAAAGAAAAAGCCAGAAAATATTCAGGCCATTTAACAAACAAAGCGTTTGATCGATATTGCCAGATTGGAGATGATGATACCTTTGATATTTCACAGCTGATGGCTGAAATGAGGGGAAAGGTTGTTTCTTTGAAGGAGGCCAAAAAAACGAAGAAATAACGCGCACCACCCGCACCATTCCCGCACCACTATTTGAAGAAACAAAAAAACGGAAATCGTTAATAATTTCCGTCTGTTGTCTGGTCGGGATGAGAGGATTTGAACCTCCGACCCCCTCGTCCCGAACGAGGTGCTCTACCAGGCTGAGCCACATCCCGACGCATAAGACGTCATTTAATATACCAGAATTAAGTGAAAGTCAATTTAGAAAATTTTTTCTTTAATAATGGTGGCCTCACGGCCCGGTCCTACGGATACAATTTTAATCTTAACTTCTGACAATTCTTCTATCCGTGCAAGATAGGCTTTGGCCTTTTCCGGCAGATCATCAAAATTGGTTATATCTGATGTATTTTCTTTCCAACCAGGATGGGTTTCATAAATAGGCGAACATTGTGCCAGGACATCAATTTGGGCTGGGAAATCTTTGGTAATTTTGCCTGAATATTCATATTCTGTGCAGATTTTAATCTCATCCAGGTCATCCAGGACATCAAGTTTGGTGATGGCAAGTCCGGTCAGGCTGTTCAGACGGGCGGCATTTTTTAATACTACCATGTCCAGCCAACCACAGCGCCGTTTGCGTCCGGTGGTGGCGCCAAATTCAGCTCCGGTTTTCTGGATCTTGTCACCAGTCTCATCAAATAGTTCCGTTGGGAAGGGCCCTGCACCCACCCGGGTGGTGTATGCCTTGACAATACCGATGATTTCATTCAGCAGTCCGGGACCCACGCCGCTGCCGCTTGCTGCATTGGCTGAAACCGTTGTGGAGGAGGTGACAAAAGGGTAGGTGCCGTGTTCAATGTCAAGGTGCGTGCCCTGGGCTCCTTCAAATAAAATCTGCATGCCCTGCCGGATGCCCTGGTCAAGGGATACGGAGACATCTGAGATATAGGGGAGAAGGCGGGTCCGGACCCTTTCAAACTGATCAATAACAAGCACCGGATCCATGGGATCGGCTTTGAAATACTGTTCCAGGTAAAAATTTTTTTCCTCCATGACGGCCAGAACTTTTTCCTTGAACAGATCAAAATCAAGAAGATCACAGAATCGGATACCCACGCGGGTTGCCTTATCTTCATAGCAGGGACCGATCCCGCGACCTGTGGTGCCGATTTTATCTTTTCCTTTTTTCATTTCTCGGGCTTTGTCGATCTCCTGGTGATAAGGCATGATAATATGGGCACGGTTACTGATCTCCAGCATTTTGGGAGACACATCAATATTATTGCCTGTCAGGTAATCAAGTTCATCCAGCAATACAAAAGGATCAACCACCACACCGTTGCCGATAAAACATTTCTTCTGCTGAAGTATCCCGGAGGGGATCAGGTGGCTGATAATTTCTTTTCCGTTGACTACCATGGTATGCCCTGCATTGTTTCCACCCTGGAACCTGACCACATAATCAGCATATTCGCTGAGCAGATCGACAATTTTTCCTTTTCCTTCATCACCCCACTGGGTTCCCACCACAACTGTGTTTGTCACGGTTTCTCCTTTTTTCCTCAAAAAAGCTTTTAATAATCTGTCTTGTCTGTTCTTCACATATTCCCTGAATAATTTCAGGTTGATGGTTCAATCGTGAATCCGACCCCATTGGGTAAAGGGAGACCGCAGCCCCCCATTTGGGATCCGGCGCCCCAAAAACCAGCCGCTGGATTCTGGCATGGATTATTGCCCCCATGCACATGATGCATGGTTCTATGGTCACATAAAGCGTTGTTTTGGGCAGGCGATAGTTATTCATGAACCTGCAGGCCGAGCGAATGGCCTTGATTTCAGCATGGCTTGTGGGATCGCTGTCAGATATCGGACAGTTATATCCCTGTCCGATTACCTTTCCGGCCTGGTCTACCACGATGGCCCCAACAGGTACCTCATCATGTTTCTCGGCTTTTTTTGCCTCATCCAAGGCAAGTATCATGTAATATTCATCGTCCATAATCCAACCCTAACTTATATAAGCCTTTTTCCATCAGGTCAAATAATATGGGACACTATTTTATATGCCGGGTAAAAATCAAAGCAGTTGACCCCTTTCAACTCAGTTTGGTATATTCCCTTTTTTTAGAGTAATGACTGTTAATTGTGACACTCGCTGCAAATATATATAAGGATTAAATATGGAACGTACTAAATCAGCCGCTTTATTTTCATCAGCCAGAAATTTGATACCGGGCGGAGTCAATTCTCCTGTAAGGGCCTGCGGTTCAGTGGGCGGAGAACCGGTTTTTATTGAAAAAGGAGAGGGTGCCAGGCTTTACGATGCTGACGGGAACACTTATATTGATTATGTCCTGTCCTGGGGCCCGCTTATTCTCGGCCACCGTCCGGGGCCTGTGGTTGATGCTTTGAAAAAAGTGCTGGAGTCAGGCACAAGTTTTGGTGCGCCCACTGCGCTTGAAAATGAACTGGCCCGGCTTGTTGTGGATTCAGTGGCTTCCGTGGATATGGTCAGAATGGTTAACTCCGGCACCGAGGCAACCATGAGTGCCATCCGTCTGGCAAGGGGCGTTACAGGCCGGGATCTTATTGTCAAATTTGACGGATGTTACCATGGCCATGCAGATACCCTTCTTGTAGCAGCAGGATCCGGGGTTGCCACTCTAGGCATTCCTGGAAGCCCGGGGGTTCCTGCTGATGTGATCCGTAATACATTGTCCCTGCCATACAACGACATTGAAAGTTTTGAACGCCTCATGACTGAAAAAGGCAAGGAGATTGCCTGCGTGATTCTTGAGCCTGTGGCGGGGAATATGGGTATGGTAGCTCCTGATCCGCTGTTTTTAACGACATTGCGCCGGGAAACCGCAACCCATGGTGCCCTGCTTATTTTTGATGAAGTCATGACCGGATTCAGGGTCGGGGGCAGGGCGTGCGCCCAGGGCTATTTTGATATTGATCCGGATTTGACCTGTTTTGGCAAAGTTATCGGTGGCGGACTGCCCGTGGGTGCATATGGCGGGAAACGGGAAATAATGGCGCAGATTGCTCCTGTGGGATCTATTTATCAGGCCGGAACCCTGTCCGGTAATCCCCTGGCCATGGCTGCGGGGATTGCCACTTTAAAAGTCCTTGAGAATGACCAGATTTACGCTGACATGGACCGGCGGGCAGATATGCTGGTCAAAGGTCTTCAGGCTGCAGCCGATGACGCAGGTATCCCTTTCAGTGCCGGACACTTCGGATCCATGGCCGGATTCTTTTTTACCGGTCAGAAGGTGCGCAATTTCGATGATGCCAAGACCTGTGATCTGGGCCGGTTCGCAAAATTCTACCAGGGCATGCTGGCCAAAGGTATTTATCTTGCGCCATCGCAGTTTGAGGCCTGTTTTATTTCGGCTGCCCACACGGATGAAGATATTGAAACTACTCTGGCTGCCGCACGGCAGGTTATGGCAGAAATTTAATGACGGATTCAATTAAACGGATTCATCTGGTCGCAGCCTGTGGTACCGGTATGGGCACGTTGGCCTGTATCTTGAAAAAAATGGGTTTCGTTGTTACGGGCTCAGACCAAAATGTTTATCCTCCCATGAGCGATTTTCTTGAAGATAACGGGATTACGCTTTTTTCCGGATTTGACCCGGCCAATATCAGTGACGATCCAAACCAGGTTCCGGATCTTGTTATTATCGGCAATGCCGTGACCCGTGATAACCCGGAGGCGGTTGCCGTAATGGAAAGGGGGCTTGCCTATATGTCCATGCCCCAGGCGGTGAACCGCTTTGTTGCCAGTAACAAGAAGATTATTCTTGTCACCGGTACCCACGGGAAAACAACCACCTCTGCCATCATGGCCCATTTGCTTGAAACGGCCGGTCTTTCCCCTTCATTTATGATTGGGGGAATTTTAAAGGATTTTAACTCCTCATTTAAAATCGGTGACGGGGAATACATGGTGATAGAAGGGGATGAGTATGATACGGCTTTTTTCGATAAGGGGCCCAAGTTCATGCATTATGATCCATTTATAACCATCATGACCGGCATTGAATTTGACCACGCAGATATCTTTACTGATCTGAATCATATTTGCCGGGCCTTTGGTGCCCTGGTCTTAAAGATTAAAGATAAAAGCCGTATTATTGCCTGCAAAGAAAACGTCAATCTGATGCAGGTGCTGGAACAGGCGGATGTTGTTGACCTTGAGACTTATGGTCCCAACGCCGTGTGGCAGGTGCATGACCATCGCCTGAGCAGTGAGCCGGATCCCGGTACAGGCCGTTTGCATACCCTTGCCTGTATCACAGGCCCTGGTACGGAGATTAATATACAAACGGATCTGCCGGGACAGCACAACCTGCTCAATGCAACGGCCTGTATTGCCGCAGCCCGCAGCCTGGGGATAAAGGAGGCTGACATTGCCCGTGGGCTTTCAACCTTTAGCGGTGTTAAAAGACGCCAGGAAATAAGGGGGCAGGCTGCCGGTATCACGGTGATGGATGATTTTGCCCATCATCCGACAGCTGTCAGGGAGACCATTGCTGCAGTCAAACCGTTTTATCCCCAGGGCCGTCTGGTTGCCGTGTTTGAGCCAAGAACCAATACCAGTATGAGAAATATTTTCCAAGCGACCTATCCTGCATGCTTTGACCTGGCAGACCTGGTGTGCATCTGTTCTCCCGGGGTTAAAAAGAATATTCCTGAAGAAGAGCGCTTTTCACCCGAACGTCTGACCGAAGATATCTGCAAAAGGGGCATAGCTGCTCACTATTTCCATGACCCTGGCCAGGTGATTGACTTTCTTGCCTTGGAACTTAAACCCAAAGATCTTGTTCTGGTCATGTCCAATGGCGGGTTTGGCAATATTCACCAACGGCTTTTGGAGCGGCTGGGGTGACAAAAATTGCAATCAGAATTATTGGCATCGGACTGCTCCATTCATTTTTGTACGGATATCTGGTTCCTTTTGTCATTTACCCGCGGTTCGGGCAGCATGGAATTACCTTTGCCGTAATTCTTGCTATACTGATATCCATCGGTATAATGGCCACCTTGTGGCTGGGGAAAAACAAAAAAAAGAACAAAGGAGAGTGACCCATGACCCATATTATTGAATGGGATGAAAAATACAGCGTGGATGTGCCTGAGCTTGATGAATGTCAGAAACAGCTTATGAATATGTTTAATACCCTCATTGAAATGAAGACGAATAAGGGCGACGCCAAGGATGTGGCAAATTTAGTTAACGATATCAATGAGTTCAGTAGGATTTTTTTTTCAAAGGAGGAAAAAGTTCTTGGCCAAAAAGGGTATCCCGATCTTGACACCCATTCAAAGACCCATCGCAGGTTTATCAAAAAAGCCATTGGCCTTCGTCGTGAAATCGCAGAAGACGTTGATAATTTGGCAATTGAGGACATTGTGGAATTGCGGGACTGGCTTGTTACGCATTTTGAATCCACAGACATTCTGTTTATTCCATTTTGCAGAATCCACAGATATGTGGATGAGTGTGAAAATAAGAAATAAGCCGGAGCTGTTGATACTGACAATTCCCCTTTGAAATATTTTTATGAATCCGCCTCTTAAGAGCTTGTTTGGCAATCAGGGGGCGGAGTTTATATTTTTTCATCTGCTTTTCTTTTTTAATCCCTGCTGGTAAAACAAGGGCATGAGCGACTTTTCCTTCAATGATCTCGGCATTCTCCATGAGTCGGGAATTATTTCCCATCTGGACTACTATTTTTCCACAACTATGGCCCATATCTTTAACGATGCAGGACCTTTGGAGACTCTTTCCGCAGCCCTGACCTGCCGGGCGCTTTCCAAAGGCTGCATATGTCTGAATCTTGCCGACGCAGCCGGAACTTTTTTGAAAACGTCCGAGGGGAAAGAACTCACCCGGCTTCCTGAACTCGCATCCTGGTGCAATATCCTTGAAAATTCGGCCATGGTGGGCATGGAAGTCTCAAAATGTGGGAAAAAAGAAAATGACAGGGTGTCCTGGATTGGTAAATATCCCTTGATCCTTGACCGTGTCAACAATCTTTATCTTTCCCGGTACTATGATTTTCAATGCCGGCTTTCAGATAATATTAAAGCATGGATTGAAAGGCAGATTCCCGGACCTGATGATGCCTTTGTCACTTCCAGGCTATCTTCGTTTTTTAACAGTAAAGATACCCACAGGACTTGCGGGCAACAGCGGGCTGTTAAAAAGGCCCTTTGCTCTGGTTTTACAATGGTGTCCGGGGGGCCGGGTACCGGAAAAACCTATATTACCCATATAATACAGACACTTTTAACCACCTGGGCCAGTGAAAATAATCAGGCATCTGTTCGGGTGATGTGTCTGGCACCCACAGGCAAGGCCGCAGCCAGATTGAAAAACGGGGCCACCATCCACAGTGCGCTCAAACCCGTGAAAAACGGAACAGGATTCCGGCACAATGCAGCTAATCCCCTGGCCGCAGACCTGGTGATTATTGATGAAGCGTCCATGATTGACATGGCCCTTATGACAAGACTTTTTGAAGCCATCCACCCTGATGCACGCATTGTCATGCTCGGTGATATGAATCAACTGTCTCCTGTTCAGGCCGGTGCCGTCTTTTCTGACCTGTGTCATGCCGATGTTTTGTCTGATTTCCGGGTGTTTCTGGATTTTAATTTCAGGTCCGGGGGCAAACCCGGCATTGAAAAACTTGCAAAGGCCGTTAATGTCAGTGATGTGGATGCTGTGGCAGATATCCTCAGGGCGGATTATCCTGATCTTGTATTTGTGGATACCGCCGAAGACGAGGACTATCAGGTCCGCCTTGAATCCTGTATCCGCGAAGGATACAAACGGCTTTGGGATGCAGCATCTCCCAATCAGGCCATGACTGTGGTTGATGGCTTTCGTGTGCTCTGTGCCCACAATTCAGGGAACAGCGGAACATTACAAATTAATCATCTATGTGAAAAAATATTACGATCTAAAGGGAAAGATGGTATAAATCTG
>QKDP01000142.1 GCA_003252055.1 Desulfobacter postgatei
TAAAGCTTAAGGCGGACAGATTTAAGCAGAATCGCGTTCAGGTTATTGTTCAGGATATGTGATTCAACCTTTTATTACACTGATCGCCAGCCACGCCGTATAACTTACATAGACAAGGAAAAGCATTCCTCCCTCAAAACGGTTGATGCGGCCCTGCTTTTTTCTGAATCCATAACCAATGACAAAAAGTGAAAGTGTCAGTATGCCCATGACAGCCATATCCCGATAAAGAGTCTCAGCTTCCACTGCAACAGGATGAATCACCCCTGATATGCCGACAACCGCCAGGGTATTAAACAGATTGGAACCAATCACATTTCCCAGAGCCAGTTCATGCTCGCCCTTTCTAGCCGCCAGGATAGAAGATGCAAGCTCCGGTAAAGAGGTGCCTAACGCTGCAACGGTCAACCCGATGATCAGATCACTGACCCCAAGCATACCGGCGATTGCCACAGCCCCCCAGACAAACATACGGGATCCTGCCACAAGCAGAACCAGACCCGCGGCAAGCCAGAAAATGGCACGGGCGACAAGCCCGAAAATGACACGGGTATGCGGCAGGGCTTTTTCAACTGTTTCTTTTTCAACCTCTTTTGCCAAAGAATCGGAACGCTGTTTCATCCCCTGGACAATGGCCCATGCCAGCAGAATAAAAAATACAGCCAGCAAAATCACTGCATTCTGTCTTGATAAATATAAATCTGATAGCAAAAAAACAGAAAGGATGGTTACCAGTGTTAAAATCGGCAGCTCCTTGCTCAGCATACTCGAAGAGACCTTGATAGGACTTATCATGGACGCCACGCCTAGAATCAATGCAATATTGACTATGTTTGATCCATATGCGTTGCCAAGCCCGATTCCTGCATTTCCATCCATGGCAGCCAGGGCAGAAACAACCATTTCAGGAGCAGATGTCCCAAAACCCAGAATGACCATACCAATGAGCAGCGGGGGCATGCCAAGATACCTTGCCGTAGATGCGGCTCCGTCCACAAACCGGTCTGCCCCCCAGACAAGGATCACAAGTCCGGCAATTACAGCCAAAATCGCCAATATCATCTTTTTCCCCAAGTATTAAGTAAGATTTCCTTTTTTAAGTGTTTTCATATACCTAAAAAAAGCAGCCGCAACCGTTGGACAGAAATGGGAACCAACCCCTTCGGAAATAATCTGAAGCGCCTTTTCTACGGGCATACCGTCACGATATGGTCTGTCACTGGTCAGTGCATCAAATACGTCGGCAACGGCAATAATTCTTCCGACTAAGGGGATATCTTCTCCCTTCAGCCCGTTGGGGTAACCTGTACCGTCCCAGCGTTCGTGATGGGAAGAGGCGGCAACAAGAACATCTTCCATGCCGTGCATCGATTTAAGGATATCCTGAACAACCACGGTATGGGTCTGCATATGCTCAAATTCATCCTCTGTCAATTTACCGGGTTTAAGCAGCACATTATCTCGTACACCAATTTTACCCAGGTCATGAAGACTTGCAGCGATCTGAAGACGATTCATTTCCGTATCTGAGAAGCCCAGTTCCCTGCCAATGGCTATGGAAAGTCTGGTAACGGATTCGGAATGACCACTGGTGTATTTATCCCGGGCTTCCAATGCGTTGACAAGACTGGTGATGGTGCCCACCGTCAGCTTTTGTTCAAGAACAAGCCGCTCCCTTTCTTCAAGCATGTGCTGGAAATGATCGGAAAGCAGTTTTTCCATGGTAACAACAAGCATGTCCACGTTAAACGGCTTGACAATAAAAGCCGCAACACCGTCCCTGATAAGACCTCTCATCATCGGCTTGTCACCCAGGGAACTCATAACCACAATGGGCATTAATTTATACTTGTCCATATTGAACAGCCTGCGACAAAGTTCATGGCCGTCCACCCGGGGCATGTTCAGATCCGTAAGCAGAATATCAGGTGCAACATCATCAATGATCTCAAGGGCATGCTGCCCGTCATCGGCCAGTGCCACTTTGAAGCCGGCATCCTTAAGCCCCTGTTTTACAACCATTTGAATGGTTTTACTGTCTTCAACCACAAGTATGGTTTTGTCCTTGACAAAGGTACACTTGTTCATCACGCTTTCAATGCGTGGAATAAGTTCCTTATTTGCCAGGCGTTTGGGCACATATGCATCCGCACCGACCCTGAAACCGTTTTCAATATCAACATCGGTATCAAGGGAACTTAGAACAATCACAGGAATATGTGCAGTTTCCGGATTTGATTTGATCCACTGACAAAATTCCAATCCGGAAAGGTTGGGCATATCCACATCCGTAATCACCAGATCGAACTGCTCTCTTCTAAGTGCCTCCTGTCCCTGCAAACCATCGGACGCCGTTACCGTATGAATCCCTGAGGAACTCAACAATGCTTTAACGGCAAAACGAACCGACCTGGAATCGTCAACAATCAGCACATTCGCTTTATTCATGCTCCAGCCTCAATTGTTTTTTTTATGTTCATCAAAGCGCCTAACGTACCCTGTTACCGGCATATTTTCCTAAGGAAAAAAGCTATCAGGCATCCTTGAATTTATTGGCCAGATCATTATCAATCACATAAATGCAGATCTCATCGGCACCCTGCTGAGAATAGCCAAATTTACTGACCAGGTTGTTAATGAGAAATTTCACATCGCGTTTAATGCGTTTATCATGGGCTTTAAAATCTTCAGTATCAAAATCCTTTATGGCCCGCCTGAAATTTTCATTATCAATAAAAGGCTCTAACACCCGTTTTTTTAAGTTGTGCACATACCGTTCATGAAGGGATTTAAACAGCCGGGTCTGGGTAATGTTCTTTCCTTCGATCATGATCTCGTGGGAAAGGGTAAACCCTGTATATTCCTTTAATACATCCAGGCGCATTTCCTGGCGCCGTTTCGCATCGGCGCTTTCAGACAGAAGCCTGATTTCAATGCTTTCAAGAAATGCCTCGGTAACATGGATCTCTTCTTTGGTAAAAATACAGTTCACAACAGAGCCGATTTCATTGGTCACAGCGGAAATATAATTTTTTATGTCCTTTGCGATCTGCTCCTCGTTGTAATAGTAGAGAGACTCTTTAACCTGCTGGAGAATGCAATAGTCATACATCCTTAAAATTGAAGACAAAAACCCCTTGGGAATCATTTTCTGTAGGGGTTCTTCGAGTTTATTAAAAAACGAACATAAATCGGGCATGCTGATGAGCCGGTCTTCCTTAGCAAATTTCGAATAAAACCGGTCAAAAAGTTTAATGGAATCCCGACCGGACAATCCCTGTTTCCCAAATTCTTCCGATTCCACAAGGATTTTTTTACTCATTTCTTTATCAAGTGCTTTTACGTCCTCGTCATCCAGCCATTTAGGAATATTCCCGCTGAAAATTTCCATAATCAGCAGAATAAGGCTCTCATCGCAGAAATTCAGGTATTTTTTAGGATCTTTTATCCATTGCTCCAGGGCGGTTGATTTTCTACCGATTCTGGTGCAGATAATGATTCTTGCAAAATTCTCCAGCACCATGGGCAGAAAGCTGTTTTCAACCTGGCGGCCGAAGATGTTCAGGTAAATTTTAACTTCCGTATTCACATCAAGAACGTATGGAATATCTATATACTGAATACGGTCTTTAAAAGAGGGAAAGTCTTTAATATTGTCTTTATCTTCGGGGTTCATGAGGGCAAAAAACAGAGCCTCAACCCGTTCTTCGACATTCTCTACTTTATGAACACCCTCTGAAATGATATTGTGAAGTTCCATCATGCGCTCGACATTATGGGACTTAATATCCATCAGTGCATAGATACCGTTATGAATTTTTGCATATGAGGAATAAATATAATTAATAACGTTGGAATCCCGGAACAGTGCATTGATCCGCCCCTGGAGCATCTGGTTGAGGATAATGTTCCGCCGCAACGGCTGATCGCCGGGATTGAAAACAGAAATCCCGTTGCCCAGGCGGCGGTTGAAATAGTAGGGCCTGGCATACAGCATGTCAAACACCTTGGCAGGATCGCCTAGGCGTTCTAACAGGCTCTGGTAAATGGACGTGCATACAGTACAGACCTCATCTTTGAATACCCATTCATACTGCTTTTCCGTAAACAGCTTCCATTTGAATTCATCGTTTTTGATCAGTTCGTCCAGAACGGCCCGCCTCTGGTCCTTGGGTATCACTAAAAAGGGATTGTCATGGCACAGACAGGGAATTTCAATAAATTCCGGCTCCGGCCCTTCACAAGTTACTGGTTTTTCTTCCACAGCCGGTTTGGTTTCCGCCGAATCTCCGTCAATGTACTGGATCAATTTTTCAAAAGAGGACATCATTGAAGATGTGTCACGGCCTTTAAGCATCTTTACATCCAGGCGCCATACGACCTCGAAACGCAACCCTTCTTCGGTATTTGCGTACTCCTCAAATTTTTCCAGAAGGTTATTTAAAAAAGTGGATTTACCACACCCATGGGGACCGATAAACACATAAATCCGGTTCTGCTGGGCACCGTGACGCAGATAATCCATCTGTTTCATAAACCGGTTGGCAAACAGCATATCCGGAAAATACGGTGCATCTGCCTCTTCGGTAAAAAGCTTGCTGGTATCATATTTGGTTACAGCAGAACGTTCAGAATTTTCCTCTAATTCAAACACATGACTTTTAACCATGTCATGAAATGACTGAAAAATATTTCTGAAAACCTGAGCAGGTTTGGCATTGAGAAACTGCAGAAATGTCTGAAAAGAAACGGGTTTATGGTGCTGATAATCCTGAATATTCCGATTTAAAAAGTCCAGGGCGTGGGTTACAGAATCAACTGCATCGGAATCAACAGAGCTGGTATTGCTATCCATGGTCATGCCGCCTCCCGTTTGTTCAGTTTCCGTTTATCCATTACATAACATACCCTTTTCCACTTAATTCTTACAGATTTCGCCGGGGCCCCCGCTGTTGCGGATGGATCCGGGAAACGACTGAGAGGGGGCTTTACCTGTTCTGTTCCTTCAGGTTCGCTGGTTTCAAGGTAAACGGGTCCTCCCCATAAAAATTCAATGCCGATCATGGTATTTTCAATGTAATCTGTTTTAAGAGGCTTGTCTTCAAATTCATGGACAAGATAGAGCACACCGTCTTTGGTTTTTTCTTCGTCCACATGTATCACCGGTGGATGATACAGGGTGTTGATGACCATATTTTTATAATCGTTGGCTTTTTTGGATTTGATATAATACTGCCAGGTCATACGTTCGCGATTCAACCGCTTACCTGTGACAAACAGTTTGTAGTGGTCTAAAAATTCCTGGTCCACAAACCTGTTGATAAAGGTGAAGTCATTCATGTTCTCCCTGACCTTGAAGATAAAATCATGGCCGTTTTTCTTTCCTTTATCAAAGTGTTGCCTGTTTATCTCATCTTGCAGGCAGAAATACTCAAAGGAATAGCATCCTCTGTTCTGCATATCTTCAATATGTTCAAACAGGCGCAGACCTAAGGCATAGGGATTGAGTCCCACCTTAGGCAGTGCGGTTACCGTGGCATTCACCTTTGCATAATCCGTTTCATGGCCACAGATACGTTCATCCTTCATAAACAGATATTCGTGCCAGTAGCTGGCCCAGCCTTCATTCATAATCTTTGTGCGGATCTGGGGCTGGAAAAACAATGAGGTGTTGCGCACAATCTGGATAACGGATTTCATCCATTGGTTTTCCTGGGCACGTAAAAACGGGGAATATCTCATAATGTATTCCATGATGTCCCAAACAGGCTTTTCCCTGTCCTTTCGTGCTTTTTTGTACATCTGCTCAAACTCCGGATACTGGGAGAGAACCGGTTCAAAAAATTGGGGCATATTTTCCCTGCACGCATTGAATCTTTCAATTTCCTTTAAGTAGGTGTTGTGGGACACATGCTTTATTTTCTGCAAAAAAATATCAAAATAGTAATCCTGTCTGGATAACTTAGGAATGTACTGGGTCTGGGATCTTAAAGTGGTGTCAAGTTCTCTGTAATAGCCCACCAGATTATCCATTCCCCTGGAAAATTCAATGATATAATCCACCCAGCGCGGGCCCTTTTCGCTTCTGAGCTGCGCAATCAACCGTTTATCGGCCAGGGCCTGGCCGGCGAGATCAATGTCCCAGGTATTTGCAAAAAAAAGATTATTCTGAAAAAAATCAATATGCCCCAGCACATGATAGAAAATCATTACATTGAGCCAGTCCGGGTTATTATCGTTATAAAAGGAAATGGCCGGGCGTGTGTTGATAACGGTTTCAAAAGGATTGGAAGGATAGGCTTCGTACATGCCCTTGCCGGACAAAACCCTGACGTCATGGACCCAATAATCATAAAGGGTGGGAATCATGACTTTGGGGGACAGTTCAATCATGTCCCGGTTGGTGACGATATATTCAAGGGTTTCATCATCAAACTTGAGACCTTCATCCCTGGCTCTGACCTTGCACTCTTCCATGATTTTTTTAACATGCTGACTGACAAGTTCCATTGGGCCCTGCCTTTCTTTATTTAGTGTTTGAACGAAAAGTCACCCACCTGCGGCGTTGCAGAAAAATTTGCAATCCTCACAGACTTTAGTATGCTCCGGTTACAAATTTTTCTGCGCCTTGCATCTGGGCAACTTTTCGTCCAAACACGGTTTTTCGTTCTGGCACTATTTATCAGGATATCAAATTTTTTATCCCCTGAATAATTCTGGTATCGTCCACATCTTCATGCATGACATCCAGTTTGATATGGTCCTTATGTTTTTCAAGCAAGCCGGATTTTCTTAAATATTTTTCAACTTCGGTCTGCTCTTTACCCACATAGGCATGCTCGACAATAGAGATGCCTATCCGGGCCGCATAACGCACCATTTTTTTTATTTGTTCTATGGTGTTAGCGCCATCTTTGTCCCAGTCATCGCCATCGGTCCCATGAAAAACATAGATATTATAGTCTCTGGCCAGGCTCTCCTGCTCCACGATTTTATTCACCAGCTCAAAAGCAGTATACACCTTGGTTCCCCCGGCCACTTTATAGGAGTGGTATTTATAAAAATCCTCCACCTCCTTTGCCTGGGTGTCATGGAGAATAAAACGGGTTTCCACCTGTCTCTCATATTGATACACCAACCACGAATAGAGCATCACATGCTGGGAAACCACCGCCTCGGTCACCTTACCGCCCATGGAACCGGAATAATCCCTTAGAAAAAAAACCAGGGCCTGGGATTCATACTCTTTTTCCTTGGACAGAATCCTGTAAACAAGATCCCGGGGAGAGACAATAAACCGGCCCGTGTCTATGTCACTGACATCCGGAATCGTGCCAAGGGCAATATTGGTCTGAACAATCTGCTTTAACGTTGCTTTTTTATCCAGAATCTGGCCCATGCCCCGGTTTTTATCTGTCAGGTCATAGGTATAGCGGGATAGGGCCCGCCTTTTGCCTTTGTCCTGGAGGTTGGGGAGCTGGAAATCCTGGGACAGTACCTTACCCAGTTCGTAGGCACTGGACTCGAACTCATGTTCGCTCCCCTGACCTTCGCCTTGTCCTTCGCCGGCCCCCTCTCCTTCGCCCTCGCCCTCGCCCTCTCCCTGCTCCGGACGCACCGGCTGTTCGCCAATGACATCGCCCTCTTCTCCCTCTCCGGTACCGCCGGAAGGTTCTCCCTCTCCGGTTTTCGGGTCAAAGGAAGGTTCGTCGTGGACAAACTTCTCCTCCACGGTGGTGGGGACCACAATGATTTTGCCCTTTCCCCCGGTACCTGGCTTGACAATGCGGCCTATACGGATTTTACGCTTGAATCCGTCCTCTTCCCGCTGCCGGTCTCGTTCCAATAATTCATCAAGGGTTACCATGCGCTTCCCCTTCGTTTTTTATTTATCATCTTCCTGGCTGCAGAAGTACTCTATGGTCTTCTGGGCACAGGTAGGGCAATACCCAAGCTTCTTATCCATGGTGTAAATCATTCTTTCATACAGTTTTTGATTCTCTTCGTTGGTCCGGTTGGCCAGCGCCCCAATCAAAGAGCCTGCCCCGGCAATGTCGGATTTTAGCCGGACATCGGTGACGGCTTTCACCAGTTCCAGGTTGTCCATGAAATCATAATTGGCATCCACAGACAGTTTCTGGCCATATATTTTTCTAATGGAATTTCTGAAAGAGGCGCGTTGTTCTTCGGTTTTAAGACCTAGGCGCTCCTCTACGTTTTTAATATACCGCTCATCAATTTTAATTGCTCGAAGTTCACCGGTCTGGGGGTCCTTGTACTTCCACATCATATCAGGACCTAGCTGTTCGGCATCCACACCAATGATCATATTTACGTAGTTGAGTACATCCTTTTTGATGGCCAGCGGTTCGTCCATGTATGCGTTAAACATCTCTGTCATGATGCGTTCCCGGTAAAGGCCTCTGGCAATTTTCAGATCCTCCTTGAACTTGGCCCGGTCAGACGGTTCCTGAACATAATCAAGTACCACCCGGTCCAGGGCATTGAAAATATCCAAGGCAAACATGCACTTGCCCTCATTGGTTTCAGAAGATTCCAGAAGAAGTTGCACAGCCCTGCCAAGGTTTCTCTGGCCTAGGCCTTTCTGGCCAAAGCGTTTGGTAATATCCGTATCCTGGTTGAGCTGATCAATGAGTTCAGCCAGGGTTTTAAGGCTTTTTTCACCTGCCACCTCCCCTGCGGCAAGCTTCATGGTTTCAACCGGGGTGAGCTTGTCGGACCGGGGTAGCCGGGTCAGCACCACGGCAACGGATGCAGCATGGTTCAAATTTGGATCCTGGTGAAGCACTTCCTGATCAAGCGAACGCTTGACATCCGTGCCGATGGCATATTCGGTCAACGTTTTCTGGATCTTATAATCCGTATTATGCGCCACATAGCAGATCCGGCACCGGTCAACAATGGGCGCTTCCTCACGTTCCATTAAAAAGGAGTTAAACTCGGAGTTGTTTGAAGTGGCAATGATCAGGGTATCAATGGGCCATTTAAACCCATCCATTTCAATCACACGGTCCTGGATCACACCAAGATACACCTGCACCAAATCCTTTTTGTTTTTGTAAATTTCATCCGCAAAATGGATACCGCCGCCGGCCACCCGGGCCAAAGCCCCCCGGCGCAGGTCAAACCGGTAGGG
>QKDP01000099.1 GCA_003252055.1 Desulfobacter postgatei
TTGCGGATGCGTTCTTCGTGTTCATCCTTGCGGTTCCAGGCATTGGCCAGTTTTTTACTGATATCCTCAAAATCCGCCGGTTTCATCAGGTAATCAAAGGCACCGGCCTTCATGCCTTCCACTGCCGTCTCCGTGGACCCGTGCCCGGTGAGCATGATTACTTCCACCAGGGGATGAGCCGCCTTGATTCTTTTCAAGGTCTCTATGCCGTCCATGCCGGGCATGCGGATATCCAGCATCACCACGTCGATCTGAGTTTTTTCAAGCAGATCAAGGGCTTCTTGTCCTGAATAGGCGGTAGATACCTTTTCCCCCTGCCCGGTCAGGCGCAGGGAAAACATCTCTACAAAATCTTTTTCATCATCAACGATCAAGATTTTTACCGGTATTTTTATCATGGGTTTTTCTCCTTAAAAAATTTATGAAAGCACTTGTACTTGTTTAGTTGGACTGCCATTCAGGCAGGCAGACCGTAAAGGTCGTGCCATGTCCGGGTTCTGATTCCACATGGATGCTGCCTGAAAGTCCGGTCATGATTTTGTGCACCACAAACAGCCCAAGTCCGGTGCCGGATTCATTTTCAGACACATTGGGCTTGGTGGTGAAAAAAGGATCAAATATCTTTTCCCTATTTTCCGGTGTAATGCCGCTGCCGTTATCCCGGACTTTAAGACAGACCGTTTGATCCTTTCTGTCAAGGGAAAGCCGGATCTGCCCGCCGGTCTCCACGGCATCCACCGCGTTTTCTAACAGATTGATCAATACCTGGCGTACCTGGAACGGATCGGTGTGCATCAGCATCTGGTGTTCAGGCTCAGTATCCCATTGTACAGATACCTTTTTAGCCTGTGTTTTCTGTTTAATCAACACCACGGTATCCTCGGTGAGCTGGCGGATATCCACCGGGGTGAGCTCATGGCCTTGTTTCCGGACGTAGCCTAACAGCTGGTGCGTGATCCGTCTGGCCCTGTCCACGCTTTTCTCTATTTTGTCAAGTCCTTTGAAAAGCATCTCTTTTTCCGGCATCTGGCCCGAGCCATCCAGCACCATGCGCATGAATCCGGCTGACTCCTTGATAATGGCCAAAGGGTTGTTGATTTCATGGGCAATGCCTGTGGACATGGTGCCAAGGGAGGCCAGCCGCTGGGTGTGGATCATGCGTTTTTCCAGACGCCGCCTGAAGATTTTATCCTGCTCCCTGGCCGCCTCCAGGCGTTTGAGTTCCCAGGCCTGGCGGATCTTGCCGGCCAGGTGGTCGATCTCAATGGGCTTGGACAGGTAGTCAAATGCACCAGCCTTGATCCCTTCGACACCTTCGGCGACAGCGGCATTCCCGGTCAGAAAAATCACCTGCAGGCCCGGATGGTATTTGCTGATGGCCTTAAAGGTCTCTAAACCCGACATACCAGGCATCTTCATATCCAGCACCACCACATCAGCTTCGTTGTCGCCGAGGTATTCCAGGCAGGCGGCCCCGCCCGGCGCCTGGCTGACGACCATGTTCCGTCTTTCCAGACGCCGGGCAATGGCGTTGCGATAGCTGTCTTCATCGTCCACCAGCAGTACGCGGACAACCTTCCCCGTATCATTTTCTATGGTATTGATTTCCATCAGGTTTAGCAAAAGCCTCCTATATTAGACCCAAAAACTTCCACCAGGTGCATACCACGCCCACCAGTATCAACAAAAGCGCCGGTGTCGTCACAAGCCCGAGCTTGGTCAGGTCCGAGGACTTGAAGTATTTGTATGAATAGGCAATGGCATTGGGCGGACAGCCGATGACCAGCAGCATTGCAAAGGATGTGGCCATACCAAGGCACAGGGCCAGGATGGTCGGGTCGACCCCTTCGAGTTTGGCCATGGGGATAACAATGGGCAGAATAAGCGCTGCTGCGGCCACATTGGCCATGGCATTGGTAACCAGGGCCCCGAAAACGCCCACGCCCACAAAAAGTACCAGCCAGCCCTTGCCCTGGATCAGCGGGAAGAACAGGTTGGCAAAGTAGTCTGCCGCACCTGAATAGCCCATGGCAAGACCCAGGGAGATACCACCGCCGAAAATAAACAACGCTGTACCCCACTCCAGGTTATCGTTGATGTCCCGCCATTTAAGCACGCCGAACAATACCAGACATGCCACGCCCACCATGCCGGTGACGGAATAGTGCAGCCCGTGCATGCCCTTGGTCAACCATGATACAAAGGAGATTGCAATGATGATCAACGCTTTTTTCTCGTCCGCGGTCATGGGGCCTAAATCCTCGTCAAAATCGGGCAGTTTGATATTGGGGTCCGGCCGGTAGATCAAATAAACCAGGAATACAGCAGCCGGCACACAAATAATGGCGGCGGGCATACAATACTTGATCCAGTCAAAAAAGGTAATCTCAATCCCGGTAAACTCTTTTAAAAATGCCGCGGACACCATGCACCGGCCACCGCCCACAAGGGACCCCATACCGCCGCAGGAGCAGGCAAAGGGCAGGGACAGCATCATGAATTTTGCCGTGTTGGTATGGGGCTCAATGCCCACGGCCCGCATCAGGGGCAGCATGGTGACAATACCGATGGCACAGGCGGCTGCATCGTGCATGAAAGCGGACGCAAGCCCTAAGCCCACGGCAATGATAAAGGTGAACCGTGTTACGGAATTGCCTGCTTTTTTAATAATATAATAACCCAATCGTTTTGTCAGCCCCACTTTGTCCAGTGTAATGGCAAAGATCAGGCAGCACATGATGAAAATAACAACAGGATGCATGTAGGGCGCCCATGCCCCTTTCACATCGGTAATGCCAAGAATAACAAGGGAGGCGCCAATAAGTACCGCCGTGATTTCAAGGGGGATGGGCTCCACCACAAACAGGAGAACCAGCACCGCAAGCACGGATAAAAACCGTTTGGCTTTGGGGCTCATTCCGTCCACATAATCCACAGTAACTTCTGAAAGTCCTATTTCCTTGGCCTGGTCGGCAAGATATTGTGCCCGGGCCTGGTCTGTCCCAGGGGCTTTGGCCGTCAGAATAAGGGGCTTGCCCGGTGCAGTTTGCTGGGTTGAAAAATATTCTGAAACTGACTGACTTAACTGGTCTGCGCCGGTGCCGGAAAGTTTAAATTTTGTTCCCTCCGGTCTGGGCAGAATAAATACCATTACACCTATCAACACTGCTACCGCCAGTTTGAATCCGCTTGATTTGAGTATCATTGGTTTGTTTCTCCGTTTTGTTTGTTTTTGGCCTGCCGTGCCAGGCTGATTTTCTCCATTAATTCTTTAAGTTCACAGGGTTTTGTCAGGTAATCAAAAGCCCCTAAGTTCATTCCGTCCTCTGCGGCTGTTCTTGAACCGTGTCCGGTCAGAATGATCACCGGCAGGTCCGGGGCCATTTTTCTGACAATTTTCAACACCTCAATGCCGTCCATGTCTTCCATTTTCAGATCCAGGACCATGACATCAAACCTGGCTTCACGAAGCGCCCGCAGCGCTTCAGCGCCGGAATAGGCTTTAACTGCCTTAATACCACGGCGGCCCAGCCGGTTAGTGAGCACATCCACAAATCCTTTTTCATCATCCACCAGAAGCAGACGGGTATGAGGTATCTCTTTCATTTCTTTGGTCGCTTTTATAAATAAGGTTGCTTAAAAAAAAACAGGTTCGGATCCTGGGTTCGGGGTTTGGATGAAGATTTACCCAGATGCAAATTCCCGCAGCAACGCCGCAGGAGGGTAAGTATTCGTCCAAACACCTAAACCATGCGGCCTGTGATTTCCTTTGTCCTGGCCTCCATGATCTTCTCCTCATGCTTAAATTTTTTAGTTGCCGCTTCTTCAATCTTGCGGATGAGTTCTTCGAGATTACAGGGCTTCATCAGGTAGTCAAATGCACCGCGTTTCATCCCTTCAATGGCATTATCCACTGTGGCATGGCCCGTGAGCATGATCACTTCCACCAGCGGGTTTTGGTTTTTAATGGCCTTAAGCGTTTCAAGCCCGTCCATACCGGGCATCTTCACGTCAAGGACCACCACGTCCGTGTTGGTGTTTTCAGTCAGAAAGCTGATGGCTGACTGCCCGTCATAAACGGCGTCTGCTTTGAGTTCGCGTTTTTCAAGCCGTTTGATCAGGGTGTCCAGAAAAGCTTTCTCATCATCGACAAATAAAAGTTTCATCTGAAAAGTCTCCTAAATGGTTTAAAGGTTGTTGGCTGTATTATTGTTTGTTGACGGTTTGGCTGTCTGGCGGATATTTACGGGCAACCGGATCAGGAAGCTGGAGCCCTGTCCCACCTGGCTTTCAACTTCAATGGTGCCGCCCATTTTCTGAATAATGCCGTAACAGATGGAAAGGCCTAATCCTGTGCCTTTTCCCACGGCCTTGGTGGTGAAGAAAGGATCGAAAATCCGGTCCAGGTATTGGGCTGGGATACCTGGACCGTTGTCATCCACTTTAATTTCAATCATATTGTCGTCCTGGGTATTGATGCCGGTTACAATCTCCACGGTGCCACCGTCTTTTCCCATGGCATCAATGGCGTTGTTGGTCAGATTCAAAATGACCTGCTGCAGTTCGGAGGGGGAAAACCGGATAAAGGGCAGGTCAGGGTCAAGCTGGGTGGAAATGGTGACATTGTTGTACCTGGCCATCTGGGCGGTCAGCCCAACGATTTCCCGGATGGTGTCATTGATGTCGATATCTGCCACTGTGGCATCGCTTTTCCGGGCAAAACTTAACAATTTGTGGGTAATATCCTTGCATCGCCGGCCCTGGGTTGTGATTTGTTCAATGGCCCGGTTGAACTCACTCCTATTGTCCGGGGTTATCCCGGTCTCCTCTTCAAGAAGATCGTTCATCCATCCGGCCTCTTCCACCATGATGGCTACAGGATTGTTGATTTCATGGGCAATGCCCGCAGCAAGTTCACCAATGGAGGCCAGTTTGTTGCTTTCCACCACCTGCTGGTTCATGGCTTCATTTTTCCGGTCTGTCTTTGCGATGCGTTTGACAAGGTTTCTAGAGAGTGTAAAAGAGACTGACACGATGGCCACACAGCCCAGCAGGAATATGATAAGGGTGAGCGCTTCGGCCTTCCACATATCCCTTAACGCATCCCCGGCATCCTGGCGGAACACCATGCGCCAGTCCACTGTTTTAAACAGGGCCAGGGCATACAGGCAGGTGTTTCCCTTGTCATTTTCATGCTTGAGGATCAGTGTCTGCTTATTTTTGAAAATGGCTGGATCCGCAATAAATGACGGGACGATTTCCATGGTTCCCGAACGGGGATGGGTCTGGAGCTGGCCTTGGGCATTGACAATGAATGCCGTACCAGTCCTTCCGATCTGGACGTTTTCTACCAGACTGTTAAACGCTGTGAAATTAATGGTGGATCTCAGGATATAGGTGCGGCTTTTGGCTGACAGCTTCACAGCCAGGATAAAATGGGGGTGGCCCCGGAGACCTGCAAATACATCGGAAATATAATATGGGCTGTCCATGGCTTTTAAAAACCAGGCAGCCTCGCTGTAATCGGCATTGATAAGGCGGAAGGGGCCTTCATAGGCAAACTGGATACCTTTTGAATCCACAAGCCCCAGATCCGTAAATACGTCTCCGTATTCATCATTAAGTTCAGATAGTTGTGATGTCAGAAACTGCTGGGCCATCTCCGGGTCGGTTGTGGACAACTGCCGGGCCAGATAGCGGATATTTCCCAGTTTTTCTTTGAGAAAGGTATCGATGTTCTGGGTGTGCTTGAGCACCAGTTCGCCGATATGAGCGCTGATTTTTTCAGAATAAGCCAGATGAAACTGCCAGCACAGAATGCCCAAGGTCAGCATCATGGGGATAATGGAAACCAGCAGGATACGGATTCTGATTTTCCGGGTCAGTACCTGATAAAATTCTTTTCTGTCATCTATGGGTTCGTGCATAATATCTATGGCTCCTGTGAGGCCGTTTTATCCGGCGTAAGTTTTTGCACACAAGAATATCAAGATATATGCCAGTTGAAGAAAATCGCTGAAAATAGAGGTTAATGTCTTGAAATAATGCGATAATTTAAAAAACGTGACAGGTGGTCAAGAAGACTGTCACCTGTCACGTTTTTTTACAGCATGTAAAGATCTAATTTTTTTTTCGATGTCAATGATGTTTTCAGTTCCGTTCGACGGGCTGTCGAGGCAGGGGAGCTGATCTTAACCTTATTTATTCACAACATCATAAAATTCTAATCCTTTTTTTACAGAATGTTAACAGCGGCAGCTTATATTTTCAATCCCATGTGAATCACCAATTGCATCGGGATAGACTTTTGTAATCAACATAAAACAATAGAGGAGGAAAAAATGAAGCACATTACAACTGCCGGAGTTTTTTTAATTCTGGCTCTGTCTCTGATTCCAATCAATGTCGTTGCGAAGCAGATGAGAAGAACCGTGCAGGGCGGGGATCCGTCTGGTCTATTCCAGCATGTCGGGACGTTCGATGTGATGGCAGGCAACGGCTCCGGCGTGGCCGAGATCGTTGACGTCACCATCAACGGCAAGCAGCTTGTCTACACTGACAGCCCCGGTAAAGCCATCGGCTTTGTTGACATTTCCGATCCAGCCAATCCCGTGGGCCAGGGAACGGTGGATGTGGGCGGCGAGCCCACCAGCCTGGTGATCCTGGATCCCCTCGTGCTGGTCGGCGTGAACACCTCGCCTGATTATGTAAACCCCTCCGGTCAACTGGTGGTGGTGAATCGAAACACCCGTAAGATCGTCGCGGTTCACGAACTGGGTGGACAGCCCGACTCTCTGGCGCTGGCTCCTGACCGCAAACGTGCGGCCATCGTTATTGAAAACGAACGCGACGAAGATTTAAATGACGGCCTGCTTCCCCAGCTGCCTTCCGGCAAACTGCTAATTGTCGATCTACATGGCGCGGCAAAGAAATGGGTCATCACCGAGGCGGATTTGACCCCGGTCGCCGAGGCTCTGGTCGATGAGGGTTTGTTTGAAGATGTTGATAACGTCGATCTTGAACCTGAGTTCGTTGACATCAACAAGGAAAATGAAGCTGTGGTCTCCTTCCAGGAGAACAACTACCTGGCCATTGTCGACATGGTCACCGGTCAGACCATCAACCACTTTTCCGCCGGCACGGTGGAACTGAAAAATGTCGACACCGTTGAAGATGACCTGATCACTCTGGACAGTACGATCACCAAGCGTCGTGAACCTGACTCTGTGGCGTGGATCGACAACGACTCCTTCGCCACCGCCAACGAAGGCGACTATGAAGATGAAAATGAAGAAGAGGGTGGCAGCCGCGGATTCACCATTTTCAACCAGGACGGCACGGTCGAATATGAATCGTATGAATCTTTCGAGCACTGGGTGGTGTCTTCGGGCCATTACAACGAAGGCCGCTCTGAAAACAAGGGCTGTGAGCCCGAGTCAGCTGAAGTGGGTGTTTTTGGCGGCCGGACGCTGCTCTTTATCGGCTCCGAACGCTCCAATGTGGTGGGCGTCTATGACGTCACTGATGGTACCCCCGAACCGCTTCAGATACTTCCCACTGGCATCGGTCCCGAAGGCCTCAAGGCCATTCCCGGTCGTAACCTGTTCGTTGCCTCAACAGAAACGGATGTGGCCGACGCTGGCATTCCGACCATGATCAACATCTACCGGGCCGAAAGCGGTCCGGCGCTGTATCCCATGATCCAATCGGACAACGACGCTGACGGCAATCCCATTCCCTGGGTAGCCCTCTCCGGCCTCGTAGGAGATCCCGATGACCCCAATATCCTCTACGCAGTGAGTGATGCCTTCCTCGCCAATGGTTTTATCTACACCATCGACGTGTCCGACTATCCAGCCAAGATCGTGAATCGTCTCGAGGTCACCGGCGCCTCTCAATCCCTGGACCTTGAGGGTGTGGCAATCGGCCCCGACGGCAATTTCTGGCTCGCCAGCGAAGGAAACGCCGACGATCTACCCAACCTGATCCTTAAAGTGGATTCCACCGGCACCGTGCAGGATGAGTTCACTCTTCCCGCCGCTCTGGAATACAATGCGCTGAAAAACGGTTTCGAAGGCATCTCCGTTACCGGCGAAGCGGGCGCTGAGCTTGTCTACGTTGCCATTCAGCGGGCCTGGCCTGATGCACCAGGGTACGATGAGGATACGGTCAACACCAAAATCGGCCGCTATGATGTGGAGAACAATGCCTGGGGCTTCGTCCACTATCCCTTGGAAGCAGAAGGAAATGGCGATTGGATCGGCTTATCCGAATTAACGCTTCTGCCTGACGGGACCTTTGCCGTCATCGAGCGGGATAAAGGCTGGGGACCCACTACAGCTCCCAATGCCGAACTCAAGGCTATCTTTGGTGTGGATCTTGCTAAGGCCGACTTCCGCGCCTATGACGATACCGCCGGCCTCGTCACCATCGAAAAAACGCTGCTTCGCGATGTGCTGCCTGATATCGCTGCCAACAGCATCTGGACCGCCGAAAAACTCGAAGGCCTGACGGTGGCCGCCGATGGGCAGGTATACATCGTCACCGACAACGACGGCCTGGACAACGCCACCGGTGAGACAGTGTTCCTGAATCTCGGCGACTGGGAAGACGCTTTCGACCAATCAAAAAGACTTTTCCAAAGAAAGAGTTTAAATTTCCTGAATTTCGGTAAGTGGAGAGACGCTTTCAACTTCTAATCTCGATCGCCCAATTCGAATGCACAGGGTCGGCCTTTATGGCCGGCCCTTCTTTTTGGGTGCGCCCGGCAGGGCCCATGGGCATGATGATGTATACGTCATCATGCTCCTTTTTTGTCTAACTAACCCAAGTTTTCGAGCGAAAAGGAGAAACTCTATAATGTCAAGTGGTTAGGTTTTTGTATGGCACTACATGTTTTCCGTAGCAAAATATCATGTTAAAAAGCATTGGAAATTTTTCAAAATTTGGTGTAAGCAAAAATAAC
>QKDP01000315.1 GCA_003252055.1 Desulfobacter postgatei
GGTTCTCTGTTTTGCCGGTCCAATACGCCAGTCCGATTTGGTTCAGGATTCTACCGGCTGCAAGGTTGATACGGTAGAGGTCCCAGGCAGCATAGTATTGGCCCAGCAAACCCGGGATGATGTTTTCGGCTTTATCAAATGATGCCAGGGCCTGATCCCAGGCATTGTCCAGGGTATAGTTGATGCCCTGCTGATAGATGTATCTGGAATAAAGAAGCAGACCATGCGCTGTCAGCATGACAAAAAGAACGATAGCCAAGAGAATTTTGGTTAATTTTGCCAGGCTAGTTGCCATAGTAGGAGGAATAGTACTTCTGGTAGTACTTGTAATATCCTTCTTTTTTCATATTGACCCGGTTCAGGACCGTACCGATGATGGGCAGATTATTGCTTTCAAACTGATCTGTCTGGATGATTTTCCGGTCTGCCTGGTGGGATTTAATGACCAGGATTGCCCCATCAGTGTGTGGGGCCACCAGCAGTGCATCGGTGGCGGGCATGACCGGGGGAGTATCAATGACGATGAAGTCATACCGGTGTTTCAGGTAATCCATAAGAAAGCCCGTGCGGTTGGAGCCGACCAGTTCTGCCGGGTTTGGTGGAACCCTGCCGGCCGGAAGAATGAAAAGATTCTCTGTATATGTCGGCTGGATCATCTCTTCAATGCCGTTTTTCAAAAAATCGCCCATGTCCTCGCCCACGTTGAACTCGGCATAGAGTTTTTCAAAATCAATGTCCTGGGTTAATGATTTTTTCACCTCTGCCGCAGATAAAGAGGAGAAGTTAAATTCCCCCTGTTCCATGGCAGATACGGCCTTGATGGCTTCAATGGTATGCACGGACAGGAATTTGGCAATATCATTTTTGGAAACAAAGCCCATGGTGTAAAGGATGGTGCCCATGCGCCGGACTGATTTTTTCTGGTGTCCCAGGGCTAAAAGCGCTTCTTTCTCGGAGAGCAGCTTTTCCTGGATCAGGGTGTTAACCAGGTTTTTGGATTCCGGACGGTTTTTCCAGTAGATGTCGATCATCCGGCCCTTATTAAACGAGATGGCAACCTGAATCTCCTGGTTTGCAAGGTCCAGGCGGCAGGTCCGGGCCTGGAGCCTGGTAAGCTGGATCAGATCATTCACCGGATATTGATCCAGTGTGCCCTGGGTCAGGTGGATGCCGAACATATCGGCGACCAGATCAGAAACCCCTTTTTCCTTTTTCATGGAAAAAAGACTGGATAAATGGGGGCGTCGCAGATCCATATCCACCAGAAGCACGCTGCGGTTGGCCTGGGCCACGGTGTGGGCCAGGTTCACGCAGGTGGTGGTTTTGCCCTCCCCTTCCACAGACGAGGTTATGACCACGGATTTCAGATCCTTTTCCGTGGCCGAAAAAAACAGGTTGGTTCTCAGGGTACGGTAGGATTCGGCAAATCTGGAAGAAGAGGTGTAATTGGTCAGCAGGGCTTCCTTATCCTGCTCAAGCTTTTCGGTTTTGTTTTTAAATTTGTTTTTAAACGGGTGTTGAAATTGACGGGTTATTTCAAGGGGTATTGGCAATGATTTAGGCGAGTTAACCAAGGCCCGGCCTTTTTCAATTAAGTTCTTTATTTTATTATTAATAATATAAGAGACTTCAACACTCTTTTTAAATTTATTTTCAAATTTGTTTTTAAAAAAGATCACGGTCAGGCTCCATAAGTCTCGGTCCGGTCGGCTTCGGGAATGGCAGAGAGTACCGGCAGTTTAAAATGAGTTGTGATATCCTCTTCCGTGCGCACGGTCTGGTCCATGTATTCAAAGAAAAAGGCCAGGCCGATGCCGCCGAAAAGGCCGAGCACAAGACCGAGCAACAGATTCCTTGTTTTGTTGGGCGACACAGGGCGTACAGGCACCAGGGCTTTTTCAACCACCCGGATGTTGGAATTATCACTGGTCTGAAGGATATTGGACTCCTTGAGCCGGGAGAGCATCAGATCATACAGGTTCTGGTTGCTGTCCACGTTACGCTTCAGGATGTTGTACTTCAGCTCTTTGGATGAGGTAGTCAGGGCATCCGCTTCAAAGCCTGAAATATTTTTCTCCAGATTTTCCTCCCGGGCCAAAAGCACCTTGCGCTCTGATTTCAGGTTGGCAAGCTCCTTTTTTATCTCCTGGGTGAGACGGTAGCGGCTTTTGGACAACTCGCTTGCAAGCTGTACAATTTTAGGGTGTTTCCCTTTAAAAATTTTAGACTGGCGGGAGTATTCCAGTTCCAGGTCCACCACCTTGGAATAGATATTGTCGATCATGGGATTATCCACCAGGGAGCGGATGGACGAGACCCCTTTATTTCCTTTAATATGTTCGGTGAATTCGTTGATTTTGGCATCCAGTTCCAGGCGGCGGTTCCGGGCGTCGAGATACCGGGTGTTGAACTCTTCGATTTTCTGCTCGGTCATTTTCTGTTTGCCGGCAATGGAGAACACCTTATTTTCCTGTTTATAGTCAAAAAATTCCTTTTCCGACTGTTCCAGTTTTTTGCGCAGGTCATAGAGTTCGTTGTTCAACCACCCCAGGGTCTGCTTGGAGGATTCCATTTTGTTGGACAGGTTAAACTC
>QKDP01000101.1 GCA_003252055.1 Desulfobacter postgatei
TTTACTTGTTGCTTGATACGGGCCGTCTCAACTTCGAAACTACCGGTCTGTTGATCCTGCTGATACTGGGTTTCACCACTTTTATCGATGGTATGCTGGTGTCGTGGAAGCTGTATGTGGTCGGTGCATTGTTGTTGTTTACCCTGATGATGGCGACCCATGTGGAGCAGTACCTATGGATGATTGTAATCGCCGCCGTGGTGATGATCGCGCTGGTGATAATATTTGTGGTGTGGAAGCTGCGCAGCTATTCTAAAGACGAAAGAATAACGGGTTAATATGGGTGCTGATGAACAGATAATATCAAATTCAATGCCATCCATAATTTCACCAAAATGAAGAAATACAACCTGGTATAGAGGCTGTTTCAGATAAAATATTCCGGTTCCCGGCGAATGGGCGTCAGTTCATCTTCCAATTCATGTTTATGCCGTAGGTATTTTTCATCATCAAAATATTTGGCACCAACAGGGCATTTTTTAATGCAGGCACCGCACTTGATACAAATTCCTGTAATGTTGGATACATCGTCCAAGTCAATTGAGCCCATGGGGCAAACCTCACAGCATAGCTTGCAGTCGGTGCAATCACTGTTTGTTTTGGGAATCACCTTAAGAATACTGACTGGGTTGCCATCCGGGTCCTTTGGCCGATAATAGTCCCTGTATGGTTTGTTTCCCCGCACAACAAGCGTGGCGCCTTCTCCCCCTGTCTTCATCTTATTGATTATTTTATCTGCAAAATCTGCGGCTACGGCCATATCCTGCTGATCAGGTCTGCCTGCTGCCAGTGTCATTGAAAAAGAATGCTCGCCGATAAAGGCACCGCCGGCAATCACATCAAATCCGTCTGATTCCAGAATATCCTTGAACTCGATTAACGCATCGTCATAATTACGGTTCCCATAAAGGACAACCGCAACGGCCTTTGCCCCACTGCCGGAAACCGTGCTTAAAAATTTCAGCAACACATTGGGTACACGCCCGGCATAAACGGGAACACCCAAAATAACAAGATCATCTCTGTCAAAGCAAAAAGTCTTTCTCCGGGCTTCGGGCAGGGTAAAATTAATAGTGTTAACGGCAGTTTTTTCACTAAGATCTTTTGCAATGATCTGCGCCATACTGTTTACAATTTTCTCAGTTGTTCCGGTTGCACTGAAATACAGTGTATTGATTTTAAAGTTCATTATCACCCATATTGAGGGGAAGGCCGCTTTTGCTATACCTTGCTTGGCAAAAAGGAACTTCCTATCCTATGTGTCAAGTTATATCTTCCGGTGGTTATTGAAGAAGCTGAAGATCTCGTCGAAGTACTTGAAAGCCACGAAGATGTGCCCTCCGCCTTTGACCTCGATGTATCGATGGTCCATGTTGAGTTCCTTCATCTTCTCGACCCACCGGCGAGTTCCTTCCACGCGCACGAGCCGATCCCGGTCGCCTTGCACGATGATGGCCGGGATGTGTTTGGCTCGCTCCAGTTGATCCCGTACACCATAGGCCGCGGGAGCAATCAGTGCCATGCCGGCCCAGACGTCGGGGTATTTGATTGCCAGGTGCAGCGACCCGCCGCCCCCCATTGAGTGCCCGAAGAGATAGATGCGGCGGTCGTCGATTTTGAATTCATGGCGAACCAGCGCCAACACGTTGAGCACGTCTTTCTCACTCAACTCGCCCAGGTTCTCCGGGTCACCGCGGCGCCCGCCGGCTGGGCCTCGACTGCCGTACCCGCCGCGGGTGTTGTACCCCATGGGCGCCACCAGCAGAAAGCCATACTTCTCGGCGCGACGGGTAAAGCCCGGGTAGGCGAGGATCTGTAGCGGAGAGCTGTACAGCCCGTGCAGGGCAACAATCAGCGGAGTGTCTTTTGTGCCGTCGTAGTTCTTGGGCACGTACAGTGCGTACTTCATTTCCTTGCCCGCTTCCTGGAAGTTGTAAGTCCGCCTGAGGATTCTGCCGGTTTCCGTGTCAGGCGGATCGGAAGTGACGGGCGATTCGTGTCCCGCGGGCTCTATCAAGGCCTGCCCCCAGTCGGCATTTGCCGTGCCTTGCTCGGCCGCCCGAGCCACCTGCCAAGCGCCGAGCATGACAAGCACCGCCAGACCCGCAGTACGGAAAAAAAGGAATTTCATGGCGCATCCTTTGAATGTACTGAATTTAGTTAATTATTTTTATCAAACAAGTCTCTCATTTCCTTGTGCTCCGGGAAATACACTTCATCGTCGCATGAAGACATAATGATGCTGTCAACCGGGTTCACCATCCTTGCAGAGACATAAACCTTATCATTAGCCTTTGCATAGGTTCCGACAACAACCACAGAGGCTTTGTGGGTAATGCTGATATCTTTAATGTGCCGGCTCAGAAGGAATTCTCCCTTCTTCTCCTGCATAAAGATCGAATTCTGCCGGAGCTTCATTTCAATAACCTTGTACCCCTTTTGAGCGAAACTTGAGCCGACCTGTTCCGCCATGATACGGCCAAATGGTGTAGACTCTGTCAGGTTACTGACATCAACAAAACTGGCCACAATGATAAGGTCGTTCTGGGAAATGGGTTGCTTGAGGTTATTTTCAAGTTTATTTACGATGTTATAGCTGGCATGAATAACATTTCCATACCAACCCTTCTCAGATGTTGAAGCATTTTGGGGGGCTGAGTAGCAACCCAAAAGAGAAACAGACAAAATAATCAAAGCTAAATTTTTTATACTCATAGCAACCCCCTTTAGTTATTTACAACGGTGAATGTTTTACCCGGTAAGGATGCTTCCTTCCGTCCCTCAAAATCTGGAATATTAGCATATTGGCCGGTGTCTTCTTTATTTATGTAATAAACACCAGACTGTCTGGCCAAGAGCAAGCCGTCATGAGAGATGGTGATTGCTAAGTTTATTTCTGACCTGGGCGCCATCTTTTCAAACAGATATTCTCCGCCTTGATCAAAGACATCCAACAGGGCTCCGGTCACGATGGTGGCACCAAAGACAGAGGCTCCGTCGTAGAGCTTATAAACACCATACCCAAGCGCGGAAAGGGCTGTAAATGTTCCAGGCATCCTGCTTATTTTCAGGGGTGCCTTATGATTTATTTTTTGAACAGACCATCTCAGCGTCAGTGCCCCATCCGGGCTGTACGAAATCGGGTATCCAAGATGGGTTAATTCGTTTACCAGGCTCTGCCTGAATGCCTTTCCGAATACGGACCGGTCATTCGTTTGGACGTATATATGAGGTTTGGTTGGGACAGATTCGTTTTCTGTAATATAGCCACTGCCGAATTTATTAATCGGGTTATTTTCCAGATAAAGGGCCAGCTGCTTAGAGAAATCTTCAGCAAGGATTTCCCAGTGATGGGTGGCTTCAAGCTTTTTTTGAAAGGAATATGGGTTTCCTGCTATTTGAGGGGCTTGCGAACAGCTGAACAAACATAAAATAGACGAAATAAGTAATATAATGATAGAGCTGAATTTTTTCATGACAAATTCCTCAAGAATTAATTTTAAGATATCTACGAATATCACCTTATATTTTTTATGTAAACCACAACGTTGCATGGAAATTTTATGAAAAGGATGAAACACCTTGGAATCAAAATGTAATATTAATGCATTGCATCATATTCTCCTTTGACATGTCCGGCAGCATGGTTGTAGGATTATTGTGTACGGGCTTCATGCATATTGCCACGACATGGCTCAATCCAATAGAGGAATTTTTATCCAAAAGGCCGAACTGCTGGCAGGTCGATGGCGTAGAATCAAAAACCACCCTAACGATAAACAATAGACCGGATGCATTATCTGCTGCACACATTACTGGCCTTTATTACCCATCACGATACATTGGCTTACGCCATGGTCTTTGTGATTTCGTTTTCGGAATCCCTGGCTCTGGTCGGGCTGGTGGTCCCGGGTACGGTGCTCATGTTCGGTATTGGCGCGGTTGTGGCAACAGGCTGTCTGGGGCTTTTGCCGGTCCTGATGCTGGCCATGGCCGGTGCAGTTGCCGGAGACGGCGTCAGCTACTGGTTGGGACACCACTACAAACGAAGACTGACAGGCTTGTGGCCCTTTTCCCGTTATCCCGGAATGCTGCAGAGGGGGGAGACGTTTTTCAGCCGGAACGGAGGGAAAAGCATCCTGCTCGGGCGCTTTGTCGGCCCTGTTCGCCCTGTAATCCCGGTGGTGGCCGGGATGATGGGCATGAAGCCGGTGCATTTTTCCATCGTCAATGTTTTATCGGCCATTGGCTGGGCATTGGTTTATATCCTGCCGGGTGTTGTTTTCGGAACCTCACTGGCCGTAGCTGGTGCAGTCAGCACCCGGCTGGCAGTCGTTGTTTTTATCCTAATCCTGGGGATATGGGGTTTTATCCGGGGATGCCGCGCGGCTGTGTCTTTTTTTGAACATAAAGGACCAGTATGGATCTCTGCATTGAAACAATGGTCTGTCACAGCCGCTCCAACCCGAGGACCGACATATCCGATAAAAAGCCTGGTCCGGTTTCTGATTTTCCACGGGCAGGGGGAAGAATCTCTGGCTATTTTTCTGATCCTGGTTTTTTTTATCTCCGGCTGGGGATTTTTAGGCATTTTACAGGATGTCCTGGCCAGGGACCCGTTGGTGATCGCGGACCAGTCTGTTTATAACTTTTTCCAGTCCATCAGAACGACTTGGGGAGACTCTGTTTTTACGGCGGTCACAGAATTGGGGGATTCCTTTGTGAATGTTTCGTTAGCCGGTATTGTATTGATCATACTTCTTGTCAAGCGATGCTGGCGGACCGCCGGGTTCTGGCTTTTGACCTTCCTGGGTAGTGTTTTTTTGGTTCTACTGCTCAAATGGACCATCCATCTGCCGCGTCCGGTGATGATTTATCATGGCGCCTCCACTTATGGTTTCCCGAGCGGCCATACCACTATGTGCATCGTCCTCTATGGATTCCTGGCCATTTTGCTGACCAGGAAATTGTCCGGCGGATGGCGCTTAGGACTGTTTTCAGGCGTTTTCCTGATCTCTTTTATTATCGGTTTTTCGCGTCTCTACTTGGGGGCACACTGGCTTTCGCATGTATTGGGCGGCTATTTCATAGGTACAAGCTGGACGGTGTTCATGGGGATTGCCTACCTGAAAGGCAGTTCCGAGCGGATTCCAAAGCGGCTGATCGGAATGGTGACCGTTCTCGTTATCTCCCTTGCCGGCGGGTGGCACATCATGCAGCGCCATAATATGGATATGGTATTTTACGCTCCCCGCCAGAGCGAAAAAACGGTCGCCCTCTCTTCCTGGCAGGGAAGGGGGTGGCATGACCTGCCGGCCTGGCGGATTGATATGGAGGGGGAACTGGAACAGCCTCTTACCGTCCAGTGGGCCGGACCACCCGCCGGAATCGCCCGGTTTCTCATCAGTAAGGGATGGCAGCAACCACTGCCCTTGAGTTTTAAACATTTCCTTACAATCTTGTCACCGGATACGCCGATCGACCGCCAGCCCGTCCTGCCCCGTCTTCACGACGGCGAAACGGAACAGCTGCGCCTTATTCATCCCTGGCCGAACGGGCGTCTTGTGTTTCGGCTGTGGTCTGTCGGTGTCAAAGCCGGCCCAGATGGCACGCCCGTGTTTGTCGGGACTGTGGAGAAACAGCAGGGACACAGACTCGCGGGGTTGCTCACCACGGCAAGGGATACCGGTGAATACAGCCGTATGCTCGACATGCTGGAAAAAACGTTGGGTAGTGCCATGAGCATTAGGCGGGTACGCCGGACATCGGATGAAATTATGGTAGACCATAAACACAAATGGTCGGAATGGCAGGGCGATGTGCTGCTGATCTGGCAAAAAGGCTCTTAAGACAGCCGCCCGGCCGAACGATCATAAGGAGCAGAATTAACCCAGTTTGTCGAGCAGTTTACGGTTGGAGAAAAGATAGTACCAAAGAATTGTGCCACGAAAGAATGGGCTTGTCCAATTTTCATACATAGGGGAACTGAGCAATTCCTAAATGGATACACAATTAAGAGCGTGTCAATAAAAATGGAAAGGCTTTAGCAGGCGCTCTACAGTTCTTAAAGCATCCGGGCCCGGATTTTGAAAATCAGTGATACTTTCCACGACTCCGGCCACGGGAACACCGGAGAATCTCTCCACAGCCTCCATATTCTCTTGAATTATGGTTTTTGATGCACGCCCCTCTTTCTTTCGGGTCTCCATAAAGACAATACCTCCGGGGATGATCCCCCGTGCTTTGAGGCATTCCACCGTCATCAGCGTGTGATTTATGGTGCCAAGCCCTGGCCGGGCAGCGATAACCGGCCGGACTTTACTTTTCTTCACAAAATCTGCCACCGTCAAGGTCTCGGTCAGGGGAACCAGCAGGCCGCCTGCCGCCTCTATCACCAGATGGGAATGGCCAGTCTCTTTTTCCTGAATTTGATCCATGGTCCTTGGGATATTGATAGTTTGTCCCATATCCCGGGCTGCAAACCATGGCGCTTTGGGATTCTTATGGCAATTGAGAATAGAAGCTGCGGGATCCATCCCCCCAAGCCCCGGTGTGTGGCGGTAGATAAAGGCTGCATCACCCATGGTATCAGGTGGGGAAACGCATCCGGTCTGGAAGGGTTTGACATAAAAGGGATTTTTTCCTTTTGCCGTCAGAATCTGCATGATCAGGAGAGAGAGGACAGTTTTTCCAACATCCGTATCGGTTCCCGTCACCATAATTTTTTTACACAAAGCCATTCAGACCACCTCTCTTAGTGCATTTACAAAGGATTGAATATCCTCTTCCCGGTGCAGGGCGGTCATGCCCAGCCTCAATATAGCCTTTCCCAAGGGCACTGTGGGAAAACGGGCAGAAAAAGCCAGGATGCCCCGGGAAAGAAGATCCTGGGAGACCTGTGCCGCTTTTTTCTCATCTCCCATCAGCACAGATATGATATGGGCGTTTCCAAACACATGGAATCCTTCCCGGATAAGTGTTTCGCCCATGGACGCACTGACATCCTTCAATGTTTTCCGGGCGTTGTCTGCCTGCTCCACAAGTTCCAGGGCATCCACGGCGGCCAGGGCATGGGCCTGGGGAAGTGAGGTGGTGTAGATAAGCGGGGAGGCGAAATTCATGAGATACTCCTTTACCCCATAAGGCAGCAGCACAAAGGCGCCAAACAGCCCCAGGGCCTTGCCAAAGGTTCCAAGGGCTATGTCCGTCACCCCCCGGGCAATTCCCCTGCCTTTATCCCCCAGGACGCCAAAGGCATGGGCTTCATCCACAACACCATAGAATCCATGTTTTTTCTTTAAATCCCCAAATCTTTTTATGGGCAAAAGATCCCCGTCCATGCTGAACAAAGATTCAGTAACAACACCTTTGTTTTCCAAAGCCGCAGCTTCCAGGCGCTTTTCCAGATGTCCCAGGTTGTTGTGGCGATATCCCTTAAGGGACGCACCGCTTAAGGATATTCCTTTGACGCAGCTTGCATGCACATGCTTGTCAAAGATAAGGGTGTCTCCCTTTTCAAACAAGGTTGAGAGAACGGCCAGGTTTGCCTGAAATCCGCTGGAAAAAAAGACGGCATCTTCATACCCGAAATAATCGGCAAAATTTTTTTCAGCCCGGCAGATGGCCTGGTAGTTTCCCGCCACCAAACGGGATGAGGAGGCGGAAGAACCTTCAGCCTTAAAATGTTTTCCCACCCGGGCGGCAAGATGCTGTGACGACCCCAGCCCCAGATAGTCGTTGGAGGCAAAGCTCAAGACCTTTTGGCCTCTGATGGTTACAAATCTGCCATCCCTTTTTTCGATGACCGGGGGATTCCGGTGCAATCCCTCAAGTTTCTGGAGTTTCAGACGATCCCTGAAGCGCTTGTCAAACATTGAAACACCTCCTTGTATCTTGTTGTCAGAACTTCTTTTCCAAAGGTGTCATCATACTCTTTCACTGAGAAAAGAAACCTTCCCATAAGAGGGCTTTCCAAGACTCCCGATGCTGTCAGATCGTAGGAAAAGGCCGCCTGGCTGCGCACCAGCAGCCTGCCTGAAAGTTCCAGGGTCCCGGAGATGTGGCTTTCACTTGGAAGGGAGAAGCGCTCCACTTTAAGCAGAAAAGCATGTTTTGAAAAATCACACAGCCAGCGGACATGGAGGGCTCCCAACTGGGCCAGGGACTCCATGACCACAAAGGGTGGTTGGTCAACAAAAGCTGCCGTTCCCTCAATTATCCCCTTATCAAGATCTGTCACTGAAGTCAGAAGATGAAAACCGTCCATTTGGGTATTGATATCTACTCTCTCCATTTTTTAACCACCAGGGCAGCGTTTTGACCGCCAAACCCGAAATTCTGGAGAAGCAGGGTGTTAAAAGAAATTTCCCGGTTCTCTGCCGTGAAATTCAGATAAGGGGAGGATGGATCTTTTAGGTTTCTTACGGCGGGAAGAATCCCCTTTTTCATAAGGGAGAGACCAATTGCAAGCTCCACCACTCCGCAGGCCGTGGAAAGATGCCCGATCCAGGATTTCAATGCTATGATCTGGGGGGATTTTTTGGCAAACATACGTTCCATAAGGGCCGTCTCCATTGCATCATTGAGTTGTGTGCCAGTGCCGTGGGTAGAGACCACATCAATCTTATCAAATGGGAGTTCTGCCTGTGTAAGGGCCTTTTGTACGGCTTTTTCCATCCAGATCCCGGAAGCCTCCGGGGCTGTCATATTTCCACCGTCCATGGATGCTCCGGCTCCTGCAACCTCTGCCAGAATATCGGCTCCCCTTTTTTTTGCATGATCCAGGGATTCCAGGATCACAAAGCCGCCCCCCTCACCCATGACAAACCCATTGCGGCCAAGGTCAAAGGGACGATGAACCTTGGCAGGATCTCCCTTT